>JBAXRP010000056.1:0-19975 GCA_037131145.1 Bacteroidota bacterium | reverse complement strand
TGTTGCAAACTCAATCTTTTCAATCTACTTTAAAATAAAGATCAATTAACGCCATTAATTCCTCCGTTTCCACGGGTTTTGAAAGATAATCATTGCATCCGGCTTCTATTGCTTTTTGTCTGTCGCCAATACGAACATAAGCGGTTTGTGCAATGATCATTACATTCTTGTTAAATTGACGAATTTGTCGCGTAGCTTCATATCCATCCATTTCAGGCATTTTAAAATCCATCAGAATCAAATCAATGTCGGAATTATTACGGCAGACATCAATAGCTTCAATTCCTGTTTTTGCATGTAAAATTTCACGACAAATTTTTCGGAGCGTTATGGTGAGGAGCAAATCTGATGTTTCCAGATCTTCTACAATCAATATTTTAAGATTAGAACGATGATCGGCGACAGCTTTTTCTGAAACAACATTTTTAGTGTCGGATTTATCTTTCGCTAAAGCGCTAAATGGAATAGTAAAATAAAATTCAGAACCCTCGTTTTTAGCAGAATTGACCCAGATGCGTCCTCCAATCATCTCTGTAATTTTTTTGGCAATAGTCAAACCAAGTCCGCTCCCTTCGTAATTACGGGTATTTAAATTGTTTTCCTGATTAAAGGGTTCGAAAATCATCTCCTGTGATTTTGGCTCTATTCCGATTCCGGTATCTTTAACAAAAAATTCCAATTCATTGGGTTTTACCTCAAAACCAAACGAAACTTTACCTTGCTTCGTAAATTTTATTGCATTATCAACCAAATGAGATAAGGTATTTCGTAACAAATCATGGTCTGATTTTATTAAAAAATCGGGCAGTTGTGGCGTTTGAACTGTTAATGTCAACTTTTTGTCTTTACAGGTTTTGTTGAATTTATTGTAAATCTCATCCAGAATCTGGGAAGGATAAAATTCATGTTCCTCTATTACAACGTTATCTGAAAAGAGAAGCGCGATATCCATATAATCGGATACGGTATTTATCAGCCGATCGGCGCTCGATTTTAAAAATGGAAGATATTCATCTTTTGCTTCCTGCGTAATATCAGGCTCTACCAGCATTTGCCCAAATCCAATAATACCATTAAGGGGAGTTCGGATTTCGTGGGAAATATTTTGAATGAAGACCGTTTTCAGCCGGTCGCTCGATTCGGCTTTCTCTTTGGCTAAAATTAAATCACTATTTGTTTTTTCAAGTTCAACTGTTCGCGCCTTAACTTTTTCTTCTAAAATCTGATTTTGGTTTTTCACTTGCTGATGTAAAAAGCGGGCTAAAAGCAGGTTTTTAATTCGCAGTCCCACTTCGATCAAATCGAATGGCTTGGAAAGAAAATCTTTTGCGCCATCGGACAATGCGCGTTTTTTGGCTTCGTTTGTAATATCGGCTGTAAGCACAAGTATTGGCATGTAAGTATCGTCGGGAATCAACTCTTTTAACTGCTCCATCACTTCGTAGCCTGAAAAATATGGCATCATTAAATCGAGCAGAATCAAATCGGGGTTAAACGATTTGAACAAGCCCGCCACCAACCTCGAGTCGGTTGTGGTTTTGACATTTGTATAACCCTGAACTTCGAGTAATACTGAAAGAATTTCAATATTGGATTCCTTATCATCTACAATGAGAATGTTTGCATTTTTGAATGTTGAATCTATCATGGTATAGTTTTTAAAAGAATTGGTATTACAGCTTGCGATACGAAAATAGGCAAAATATCTCATCACCCCGCCTGCAATGTTATTATTATTTCTCATCCATATTCAAAACGGGATAAAACTGCGCATTTAAAAATTGATTTTTCTGTTTTTTCCCATCGCATCGGCAGCTATCATTGCATTCACTACATTATCAGAGGTAATAAAGCCTGCTTCGTGATGTATGCCTTCTGTTGGAGCGCAGGCTTTGATCGCCACTTCAATTAACTTGCTTCTGTTGATGTCTGTTATCCCGATATCTGCAAAAGTTGTCGGTAAACCTATTTCCTCACAGAATGAATAGACCGTTGCTATTTCAGAAGGTAGTGCATCGGTGAGATGAAGTCCGGTTAAAACCCCGAAGGCTACTTTTTCTCCATGGTAAAAGGAATGGGTTTCATAAAGCGCTGTAAGCCCATTGTGAATCGAATGTGCCGCAGCAAGTCCCGAACTCTCGAATCCTATTCCGCTAAGAAGGGTGTTAGCCTCCACAATGTGGCTGAGAGCCGGCGTTACTATTTTCATTTCATTTGCAAGTCTGGCGGCTGAACCGAAACGCAAAAGTGTGTCGTAACATAGTTTTGCCAGATTTAATCCTGCCATTGTGCTATATCCGCCGCACTCATTAGCCGACATGGTTCGTTCGCACGATTTGGCTTCGAACCATGTAGCCAGCGCATCACCCATACCTGATACAAGAAAGCGAGCAGGAGCCTGGGCAATCACATTCATGTCAACGAGAACCGCCTGAGGGTTCATTTTCTGATAGTAAACTGAATCAAAAATCCCGTTTTCATTGTATATAACAGCACAACCGCTGCATGGCGCGTCAGTGGAAGCAATGGTAGGAACGATAATAACCGGAATGTCGGCGCGGTCGGCGGCAATTTTTGCAGTGTCAATGGTTTTGCCTCCTCCCATCCCAACAAGTATGTCAATCTTTTTGGTGTTGATAATTTCCAACAACCGTTTCAATTCTTTCTCACAACACTCTCCATGAAATTCTTCGACATGAATCCAATTCTGAGAATCTTTTAGATTGTACTTTGGGAGTATTTTATTTTTCACCGTTGGAGAGGCTAAAATAAGTCCATTCTTACCCAGCAACTTTACCAGACCGGGCAATTCGGCGATAGCATCCTCGCCCTGAATGTATTTTCCGGGGAATACCGCCTTTAAAATTCTGGTATTTATTATTTTGCTCATTTTATGAATATTTTATGATGAACTATTCAGATAAAAACTGCAAACGGGGTAAATTGTTACATTTTGATCTCAAGTTCCAGGTTCCAGGTTAAAAATTCAAAATTTCAAAGTTTTGCTTTTAAGGCTTATTAAACCATTAGTTTCTCTCGTTTTCTCATTTGGATTTGGAACCTGGAATTTTGCGACTTGGAATTTTTAATTCGCAGTTTTACCCCGTTTTGAGTATAATCTGCAATATTAATGATATTAGGCTATTTTATCAATAAGGGAGGGGAGTAGTGTTCTAATCGGCAAAATACCATGATTAACAGAGCTATGGCATATTAGCGCCAGCCTCCACCTTTTCTTTTTTTTGGGAAAGGGGTCAGGGGAAAGAGGTCTTATGACAGGAGCAATAGCGTGATGATTGTGGCAAGTGGCAAAAACCGGATATTATTATGATATTCATCGCAAAGGAAAAAAATGTAAATTTGCACTCCCACCAAAAAGTTGAAACATGATCACAAAAAACGTTGAAACTGCGATAAACGAACAAATAAAACGCGAAGAGCACTCATCGCGAATCTATCTTGCAATGGCTTCCTGGGCGGAACAAAACGGCTACCCTGGCGCTGCCAACTGGCTGTATGTTCAAACCGAGGAAGAACGGATTCACATGCTCAAGTTGGTTCATTACCTCAACGATCGGGGCGGCGCTGCCATTATTCCGGCGCTTGATGCCCCAAACGCTGGTTTCAATTCGCTGCTTGATGTTTTTCAGGAGGTTCTTAAGCACGAAGAATACATCTCGGCTTCGATAAATGAACTCTATGCAACCTGCACAAATGAAAAGGATTTCACTACTGCCAATTACATGCAATGGTACATCACAGAGCAAATTGAGGAGGAGAAAACTGTACGCAACATTCTCGACCAGATTAAACTGGCTGGCTCCGATAAGGGCGGTCCTTTTATGATGGATAAGGAGTTTGCAGCTATGGCAACCGCCAAAAGGGCGGCTTTGGCGCTGAGCGGCGGCTCTAATGCAATAATTTGACGAATTTATTATACCATGTCCGCCCATATTTGCGGATCAACGCCCCTTCCAGAAACTGGTAAAGCGGCGTTTTTTCATTGTAGCCTTTCACCAGCGCCTTCTGACAGATTGGCCATTTGTGGTAATTAAGCAAATCATTGATGGATGTTGACCTGATCCTGATGGGATAAAGGTGACATGAAATGGGTTTAGCAAAAGTTATCTTTTTTTCCTGATAAGCCTTCTCAATTGCACACCTCGCAATGTTGTTGTCGAAGTAAACAAAAATGCATTCTTTACCGTTGACAAGCGGCGTAACAAATTTTCCATCTGCATCATAATCAAAAACCCCAAGCAGTTCAACTTCCCTGATCCCTCCCTCAACCATGAAGGGTTTGATCTCGTCAATGTAATCCTCCAATAAGGAAATTTCTTCTTCCTCCAGCGGCGCCCCGGCATCGCCCTCCACACAACAGGCGCCGTTGCACTTTTCCATATCACAGCAAAAAAATACTGTTCCTATTTCATCTGAAATTAAAGTATTTTCAAGTATTATCACGATTTGGTTATTAAATGTTCTGTAGAGACGCCATGCATTGCGTCTTTATTGTTCGACAGAGACGCAGTGCATTGCGTCTTGACTAATGATCTACTGTTTTGTTTCCGCGCCGGTTTATAACGTCGCCAGAACTTGTACCTTGTAAATGAAGTATAATAAAATAGTTTTCTGACGGCAGGTATTTTTAAGAGATAATGATAGATTCTATAAGAGACAACCATCGCCAGGAAAGTAAGAACCCAACCTGTAATTGTAACTCCAAACTGCGCCCAGCCATTTTCTGCCGGGATGGTAATGAATTTGCCAACCCCTTTCCAGAACCAGATCATAATTCCCATGTTGAGCAGGCACATAATGCCAATGATGTAACCATGCGCTGTTTCGATAGCCCGTTTGGGGCAGTCATTCATGCACCGCATACAACTTTCGCAGCGGTATGACCAAAAGGGACGATTGTCAACTGTAAGAATGGCTTTCACCGGGCAGTTGTTAATGCACAGGTCGCATTTATCGCATGCATCGCTCGCATAGAATGATTTGGCAAGAATGAAGCGTCCAACGAAGAAATATCCGATACTTACCGGAGAGACCAGCAGATCCTGGATTATGTCGCGGAAAGCAGTATAAACATGCTTTCCCTCGAGGATTTTGTTAGCAAAAATCAGAGTAATCCGTTTACAGCGACCATACATTGATTTTACTACTTTTTCCTTAACGCCGGGATGAACCGAAATCCAGTTCGATGGCAGGTCAATGGACCGTAACCCTACGATTCGGTAACCTTTAACGAGGAGAACCAGAGCCGATAGCCACAAAGCAATGCCGCTAAGTCCGGGAATAAACCTTTTGGAGAGTTTCAATCCTGCGCGGGTATTCATCAGAAAAGCCTTGTTTTGATTCGACCGCGGGAAGCGGAAGATAAAATACATCATTGCCGGCGGATAGTTGAATCCGTGGGTAGGGCTTATAAATCCTATCAAAGAGCCCACAGGAGGAGGTTCGATTCGCTTGCGGTCAATTTTGGCAATATCGGAAGTATGAACCGGAATATTTCTTTCCTGTGCCGCGCCCGAAAACCAACCTGCAACATTACGGGCGTTTCCGGTGCCGGAAAAGAAATAAAGATTAAGAGAACAATCCATTTTGCTGAAATGTAAAGTTACTTTCTGTTTCAGCCAATAAAGGTAGCGAAAAAGACCGAACTGCTTTTTCGGTAGGATATTCCTTTAATTTTACATATTTAACCAAACATTTTTCAACTATTACGAGAAGATGGTGCATAATATACTCGCCTGAACGAAATTTATTTGCAGGCTTATTGTATGTTTCAATAGCCAACAATGCTGAATCTCTCGATTTTTCAAGGCTCTGTTTTACATTGCATGGTAACCCTCTCGACATTATTCAATTACTTTTACCGTTTCGTCTCCGCTTATATTCCTTATTTTAATTCGTTTCGGTTTCGTTTCACTTACTATTTTACCGTCCCAAAATTCTTTTGATTTTACTCCGTCTTTGATTACATAGCCAAGTTTATCTATCTTAATTTCAGTAGCGCTATGCCATTGTCCTTCTGCATTTTTACAGTCAAGTGCAATGAGTTCAATAAGTTCTAATCCTTCGTTGCTTATGTTGATTGGGGTAAACTTTTTGCCTTTAGCTACGGATTGTAAATTTCCTTTTTGGTTAAACTCACCAATTTTCTGAATTAATCGGTCACTTATCAATTTAACAATTTCTGTTATAAAAATACCTTTGGTTTCGGTGGTCGAAAACTCGATAATATCTTCAATTACAACATCGTGAAGAAGGTTTTTAAGGTCTTTTAGTTCAACTTCAATTTCGGTGGCGTTGTTGTCTTTAATGAATTTCTCTAATGCCTTTTGGTCGTCAATATCTATGTAATACACGATTACTTTTTTGGCGTTGACTTCTAAGTTTTGCAATTCCTGATTAATGATGATGTTGATCGTTGGAATATCCAGAACCTTTTCTTGCGTGTTGAGCAAATTCGGGACATACACAGGCACAATGCCTTCTTTGCTTTTGGCGATGGCGCCAAACCAAAAACTGCTTATTCCTTTTACTCCTTTTTGCAGTCCGGGAATAAGCGTTGCCAGTTTATCCATTGTTTGCTGTGGGTTACGAAACAAACACACACCGTCTTTTATTTCTAATATTTGAAAATTTGCATTTGCTTCTTTAAGGCGGTCTCTAATAGTCTGAATACTATTCAAGCCAATATCAACGTGAATAAATTTGCGGCTTAAATCATGAGATGCTTTTGATGTTACGCCACCGCCGCCAAAAAAATCAGCAACAACAATTTCTTTATTTGGATGCATTTCAATAATTCTATTCAATAAATCCTCTGATTTTTCTGTTGCATAGCCATTTTTAAAAGAATATGCGGATATATCTCCCCAAACAGTATCACACAATGTTTCATCAGAAGCAGGGATAAAGTATTCTGGTTTTTTAGTCTTGGGGTGACTTCTAATAAATAATAATTCTTCGTCTGTCCTTTTCCAGTATTCAGTTAATGTTTCTGCTTCGGAAAACCCTTTTTCCCATTTTTTAAAATTTTCAACAGCTTCCATTGCTTTTGTTTCTTGCCATCTCCAATGATTTGCAGATGATGGTTTAAAGCCAAATAAATTATAGTCCATTCCTGTTCTATAACCAGATGCTTCAAAAGAATGCCATCTTTCATCCTTTTCCTCTTCTTTTGTGGGTGGTAATATTTTTACTTCATCATTTTGAACAAATAAATAAATAGAGTCTGTAGCTGCATTTAAAGTCTTTACCAATTCACGCTCTCTGATATTTTTCTTTACTCTATTAACAATTATTTCGTTTCTATAATTATCCTCGCCAAATATTTCATCAAGTAAAATTTTGACATAATGCCCTATATGCCAATCCAAATGGACAAATATCATTGAATCATCACTCATTACACTTTTTATCGCCAACAAGTTTTCATACATCCAATTCAAGTAATCCTCTTTTTGCCATATATCGCCATACATCTTCTCCTCAAAACCTTTTAGTTCTTCAAGCTCCAATTCCATTTCTGCCTTAGCAATCTTTTCAGCCAATTTCGGGTTCCTACGGATATACACTTTTTTGGCATAATCGGCGCCACTTGCGAAAGGGGGGTCAATGTAAACTAGGTCGACTTTAATTCCTTTTTCTTTGAGGTAAGCACAAGCTGAAATACATTCGCCACGGATTACCAAATTTTCAGATGGTTCGCCAACGGTTTCCAACAGCTCTAATTCGTAATAGGGCATTCCCCGTTGTATTCGGTCGTAAACTTTGTCGTTTTCACGGTAACGCAAAACCCTTTGTGTTCGGGTAATATTGTCTAATATCGCTTGTCCTTCAACCGTGTTCGGATAATATGGAATGTATTTTACTGGCATATCTTAATCGTTAAAAAAGGTATTAATCTTGTTGTTCAATTTTGTGATGTTGGCAACAATGTTTTTGCTGTCTTCCAAATACAGGAAGTCGAAACGCTGATACCCGAATTTCTCCTGGTTTAGTTTTAAAAACCCCGTTTCTATATAGTTCTTCTTCCTTTGAAAAACTTTGTCCTCAGCATATAAAGCGCCTTTGGTTTCAATAAGCAGGACTTTGTGAATTTTATCTTTTCCGGTTCTCTTTAGGATCAAAAAGTCGGTTATGTATTTGCCAATGTTTTTCCAATACTTACCTTCTTTGGCAAAGCAGGTAATTACAAATTCCGTTAAACCTCGTTCTCCATTGTAATAAATTTCCAATTGTTTGTTTTTAACATCATACAATTGCAATGCCTTTTGCATGGTTTCAATTTCAAAACCACTGCTTCCGCCACCTCCAAAATTGTAAGGTAAATAGTGAAATGAATTATTTTTTGATTTTACAGTTGGCGAATAATCAAATTGAGTTTTATAGCTTTCAATTGGTGGAACAAAATTACTCATTCCCTGTGCTTCCAATGTTTCTTTCATTAATTGATAAGCCTTTTCTACATCGGTCATATCAACTTCGACGCATACGTTTTTGTTGTCTAATTCCAGAATTTTGGCTATGTCTGCATCATTCGGAAATAGTTTTGGATTTTTCTCTACATCTGATAAACGTTCTGCAATAAGTAATCCGGCTTGTTTCGGGATTACTTCGGCGTCGGTTTGCAAATCTCTTTTGATGCTGAAAGCAACACGAATTTTTGATTTAATTTGATGTAAATCGTAAAGTTCGTTGAAAAAGCGGTTTCCCTCTTTTTCAAAAGATACATTTTCAAATATTTCTAATAACTCAGCATCGTATTGATGTAATTGTTTTTCTGAAATCAAACCGAAGCTTTCGCGTGAAATTTCAAAAAGCCATTGATTGTAATTGGCAAATGAGATTCCTGTTTCGTTAATAATATCAATGCTCCCGGTATCTAAATTTGATATTTCACTTGTAGTAATCAATGCCGAAGCCTTGTAATCTTTCATCTTTTTACTAATGGCATTTAGCTTTGCTTTGGTATTGGCTGTTTCTTCTTCGTCAATACTTTGGTAAGTTATTTTCATCTGGTAAAATTCCACTTTTGGCAATTGCAAATACTCAGTTCGTGAATGGCGTTCTACCATTTCTACATCACCATTTCGTCGGGTGTTGTTCAATTCGTCAATGCTGCTGTTTTGTTCCTGCTTCAACTGCTTGTTCAGTGTGTCGGCATTCTCTTTATTCAGCCAAATCAAAGCAGTTTCTACTTTGTCCTTGTCAACTTGGCGTAAACATCTGCAAGAAGTTTGTAAAACCATATTTTGCGGACTGTCTCCTTTTTGCGAAAGAATTACACCTGTTAAACTAGGGCAGTCCCAACCTTCTTTGCCAACCTGTACCAAAAGAATGTATTTTTTTTTTGAAATAGCCAAATCCAATGAACGAAACTCTAATTCATTTTCTTTGGGTAAAGTATATTTCTTATTACCTCCGTGAAATTTAAGAATTTCAACAGGATTTATTTTTAGCTCAGAAGTTAAATAAGGATAAACTTCTTCTTCCAAAACTTCAATGTTGCTGCAATAAATGGCAATTTTGGCAATTGTTCCATTGTAGTATGCTTTAGCTTTATAAAGTTTATCAAAGTCCTCAATTCCCTTTTTGATAATCTGAAAACGGTCAAGATTTTGCCCGATTTTAACCATTGGATTTTTCAGGAATTTTTTGATAGCCGTCACCAATGGGTAGTAATAAACTGTATTGGTAATTTGTGAGAATTTGAAAGCATAATCTCCTGCTTTGATAGTTTCCCCGCCTTGCAAATAAGGCGTTCCCGAAAAACCTAAAACGGTTGTGATGTTTCCTTTGCTTTGCCAATAATTTACGGCTTGCCTTAATTTAATATCATCTGTTGCAGCATGGTGAACTTCATCAATTAGAATTGTCAGATTTGGAATTTGTCCGAACAATCTTTTTAAATCGTTAGCTGTGTCCTTTTCCTCGTCTGTGTCGTAAACTATTTCTGTTTGAGCATCAAACCTAAAACTTTCTAATATAACTTTTTCGGCATTTACAACAAATACTTGTCCGAATGGATTCGGCAAACAAGCATTTACTTTTTGAGCATTTGGATTTCTTGCTTTGTTACTTTTCTTACCAGATTTCTGTTCGTCTAAAACATCAAATTTCAATAGTTTTTTCAGCTTGCTTGCTGAAGGCTCTGGCAAAACCCAGGCAGGGTCAAAATTTTCTATTGTTTTTAGACTGGGAACAATGGAAGTTTTTAAACCAGAAGGAATTAATACTAAAAAATTATGGGCAAAGCATTTATTTTCAGGTTCGTTGTTGGCAAAATATAAGTCCAAATAGATAAAAGCTGCCATTAAAAAAGTTTTACCTGCTCCCATAGGTAAACTCATTAAATAATCGGCATAGCTTACATTGTAAAATATGCTTTTAATGATTGTTTCATAATCTAATTCAGTTGGTTTTTCAATAATGAGTTTTTCTAATTCAGGAAGTAAAGTTCCTTTTTCAATTTTGGTCCTCGCAAAATCGTAAAGCGCAAAGGCGTATTTATTTTCAGTCAAAAAATCCCTTGCAGTTTGGTTTATGTTCAGTTTTGATAAATCTATGCCATTTGTAAAAAATCCTTCTATAAATAATTGCCAAAGTGGTTTATTTAATCCTTTAATTTTCAAAAATAAATAAGTTTCAATCGCTTCAATTTGTGTATCTCTCAATTGACCTTTACCTCGGATATATTTAACTAAATCAACAATGGTGCAGTCGGCAGCCTGCAACCATTGGTTTTTCTTTTCATGTATAATATTATTTAACATCCTTCTTTTCTAGTAATAAGTCCTTTACTTCAACTTCAAGTATTTCGGCAATCTGATATAAAACTTCTAATCTTGGTTGTTGTCTATTTTGTACATATGAGTTTACCATATTGTAACTTTTCCTCAACTTGTCCGCCAACCAAGTTTGTTTTATTCCTTTTTCGTCCAGTACTTCCTTTATTCTGTTCATTGACTTTTAAATTATCAAGTTGCAAAAATAGTAAATTGTATTATTTATCTCATTTTTCAAGATATAAATAAATCATAAACTTATCAACAATGCACGGTGTGTGTAAGGAAAATGAAGGCTCTTTTGGCTGCGAAGTTGTCGCCTGTGCGCTGGGGCAGCCAAATGTGCCTGAATGTGGGTTGACAATTTCCACTTTTATTTTTTGTCTTTATGCGGCAAAAATTCTGTTGGCAATCTGCCGCTGTTTTTTTTTTACAATGAACGCTAACAAAAAATAAATTTAGTCGTCGAGAAAAAAAAAGCTCCTTTCATTCTTTCCAAACTTTTAAACCGTCAATTGTCGCAGGAATTGCACCGGTTGGCACAAGATTTGGATATACAGTTGTTTCCGGCGTCATGGAAAGATTTCACCATGACCTGTTCCTGTCCCTCAAAGTCAGTTCCCTGAAAGCATATTGCTAATAAATCCGGCGTGATGATTGTCCGCTGGGTTCCGGCAGTGAATGATCCTTCTCTTCGCCTGTTGACTGAAAAAGTAAAAACATATTCAGCTCCTGGACTTGAGCATACTGCGAATTTATATGTATTTTTCTCCCTTTTCGAGCAATACATCATTCACAAACTGCCGGATTTGTTGCTCGTCGGTTTTGCGGCAAACTAGAAGAACATTTTCCGAATCCACCACGATGTATTCGTTGAGACCCTCGAGCACTACCAATTTATCTTTTGGCATGTTCACAATACAGTTCGACGAATCGTATATCATCACATTTTTTCCGACAACGGTATTGCCATTTTTGTCTTTCGGACAGTTTTCGTAAAGCGAACCCCAGGTTCCAAGGTCGGACCAACCGAAATCAGCGGCGAGAACATAAACATTGTCGGCTTTTTCCATTACGCCATAGTCAATGGAAATGCTTTTGCAGATTGTATATGTGTTTTCAATGAACGATTTTTCATCATTGGTTCCATATTTACCAATCCCTTTCTTAAAAAGCGCGTCAACATCGGGGAGGTGAGTTTCAAAAGCCTGCATAATGCTTTTCAGCGACCAGATGAAAATTCCTGAATTCCATAGAAAGTCGCCACATTCAAGGAACTTTTTTGCAAGTTCGAGGTCGGGTTTTTCGGTGAAGGTTTTGACTTTTTTAATGTGCTGTTCACTGGGATAAACATTGCCATTTCCATCAAGGTACTGGATATAGCCATATCCTGTATCAGGTCGGCTGGGACGAATGCCGAGAGTGAGCAGCCATGGATTCTCAGTAGCGGCTTCGAGAGCCGATTCAATATTTTTCAGGAAAATATCCTCTTTGAGAATTATATGATCAGAAGGAGCTACCACAACCCGGGCGTCAGGATCCCTTTCAAGAATGCAGTAATTGGCATAAGCAATGCATGGCGCAGTGTTGCGGCGCGAAGGCTCCATCAGTATCTGCTGCGCCGGAATTTCGGGAATTTGAGTTTGAACCAGCTTTTTATAGATTTCGTTTGTGACAATGTAGATGTTCTCTTTCGGGCAGATCCGCCTGAAACGTTTATAAGTTTGCTGGATCAGCGTTTCCCCGGTTCCGAGAATATCAATAAATTGCTTGGGATGCGAAGTCCGGCTCATTGGCCAGAACCGGGCGCCAATGCCGCCCGCCATGATTACGCAGTAATTGTTTTTCAACTTTGACATGACATAAGGTTAAAATTCTATACAAACATACGAAAGTAAAGTTACAAGTAACGATAATTTGAGTTCATAAAAACCAATTCGGAAAATTTGTTTTATGTTTGCCCTCCGATAACGTGAATTAGTGAAATTCAGATATCAGATGATGCGCTACCTTATCCTGACTTTATTACTGTTTTTGACCTGCCTGAAACTCACAGCCCAGGAAATCAATATATCAGGAACAGTCACATCAAGTGATGACGGAGCTACGCTTCCCGGCGTCACTATCCACGTGGAAGGAACTTCACAAGGAACATTGAGCGACGTCAATGGGCATTTTCAGCTTAAAGCCAATGTAACAGCCCGAACGCTTATCTTTTCTTTCGTTGGATATGAAACAGAAACGGTGAAAATCGGGAAGGACACAACAATAAACGTTTACCTGAATCCTGTCGTTCAGCAACTCAACGAAGTGGTTGTAACGGCGCTGGGGATCAAACGATCTGAAAAATCCATAGGTTACTCCATCCAGGAAGTCAAAGCGCGCGAACTGGAGGTAACCCGCGACGCCAGCGTTATCAACCAACTGGCAGGGAAAGTGGCAGGATTGACTATTTCTTCAACCAACTCCGGCGCAGGATCATCCAGCCGAATCCTCCTCAGAGGAGTCAGATCACTTACCAGTAACAACCAGGCTTTAATTGTTGTTGACGGCGTGCCTATTGAAAATACTACTGTCAGTAACGCGGAAGATACGTGGGGCGGGAAAGATAATGGAAATGGCGTAACCGACGTCAATCCCGACGACATCGAAAGCGTCTCTGTTCTGAAGGGAGCCAGCGCCTCAGCCCTCTACGGTTCACGCGCGGCAAATGGCGTTATCCTTATCAATACTAAAAAAGGGGGAAAGAAAAAGGAGATCGGCGTGAGTTTTACCAACAATACTTCCCTTGACCAGGCTTATATCTTGTGGGATTTGCAGAATAGTTACGGAGCCGGCCGCAACGGACAGTTTGTGCCTCCATTTAAAATGATAAACGGAATCCCGGTTTATGATGTGCAGAGCAGCTCCGCCTTTGGAAGCTGGGGACCTAAAATGGAGGGACAGGAGATTGTTGACTGGGATGGACAAAAGCGACAATACCTTCCTCAACCCGACAATTATAAAGATTATTTCAGGAATGGATGGACAGTAAACAATTCACTTGGAATTGACTGGGGAACGAGGAATTTTTCGGTCAGGGCGTCTGTCGCAGATCTCAGGATTCGCGAAATCGTGCCAAACTCTACGTTTGCACGAACCAATATTGGTTTGAATTTGTATGCCCGGATTCTCAGGAAATTTGAGATTCAATCGTATTTCGCATACGTCAGGCAGAAAGCCGATAACAGGTATGGTCTCTCCGACTCGCACGAAAATGTCAGCCGGAATTACATCATGTCGCCGAGGAACATCACAAATGAATCCATGAAGAATCTTCTGGTGAATGCAGCCGGAGAGGAACAAACCTGGTATATGAACTGGGCGTGGATGTCGAATCCATATTACAATCCCGATAACCTTCTGAGCGGCGATACAAAGAACCGCTATTTTGGAAATGCCTCCCTCACTTATAAACCCTTTGAAGGGCTAAGCCTGATGATTCGCACCGCTCCCGACTATTCAGAATATAACAATTTCTCCTATACCAACAAAGGCAGTCTGGGAAGTTCACTTGGAGGGTATAGTGAAGGTAGCATCAAACAGTTTCTTATCAATACAGACTTTCTTATCTCCTACAATAATCAGATTGTGAAAGATCTTGAATATCGTGTAAACCTGGGCGGAAATGCCATGATCCAGCGATTTGATTATGAAAGCGGAAACACGGTTGGCGGAATCACTGAACCTTTCTGGTTTTCCCTTGAAAACAGCGTGGATAAACCCTATCGCCGCACAAGTTACGTCGAAAAGGCGGTTAACTCCATGTATGCTTTCGGGGAACTGGATTTTAAACATCTCCTTTTTCTGGAACTCACAGGCAGAAATGACTGGTCATCAACGCTTCCAAAGGGAAACAATTCATACTTCTATCCTTCCGTTAGTCTGGGATTTGTCTTTTCTGATCTGCTGAAGATGAGCAAATCGGCTGAAAATATCTTCTCTTATGGAAAAATCCGCGCTTCTTATGCAGAAGTGGGAAACGACGCCGCTCCCTATCAGCTTCAGGTAACATATTTCATTGACAGTCTGACCAGTTCTTATGGAACATATTCATATATCACCAACACAATTCCCCCGCTGAACCTGAAACCGGAGAAGACCAAATCGGTGGAACTCGGTGGCAACTTTCGTTTTTTCATGAACCGGCTGGCAATAGATTTTACCTGGTACCGCACAAATACTATAAATCAAATAGTGCCGGTTGATATTTCCACAGCTTCAGGATCGTCGAAAGCGCTTATCAACGCAGGGAAAATCCGCAATACCGGCATCGAGGCGACAGCAAATGTAAATCCGGTGAATGGGAAGAATTTTAAATGGAACTTCGTTCTCAACTATGCGCGTAACCGCTCGATGGTAATGGAACTTGCGCCGGGCGTGGATAACCTTCAGATTCTTGAACACTGGAGACTGAGCATTGAGGCTCGTCCGGGAAATCCTTATGGCGATATTGTAGGAACTGCCATTTTACGTGACGCCGGCGGGAACAAGATGGTTGACGCGCATGGAATGTATATCAAAGACAGTATCCCCCGCGTTCTTGGAAACATAAACCCGGATTATACTCTTTCACTGCTGAACAATTTTGCCTACAAAAATCTCTCGCTTTCATTCCTTATTGACGCCCGCATCGGCGGGGAACTTTTTGCCGGAACCAATATGTATGGTTACGGATATTCTGGAAATTTTACCGAAACTCTGGAAGGACGGGCAGAATGGTATGCTTCAGAAACTGCGAGGGAAGCTGCGGGAAAAACCCCCGAAGAATGGAAAGCAACAGGCGGGTATCTCGCTGCCGGCGTTTATGCACAGGGAACAATCGTCAATGGTATTGATGTAAGCGGAAAAGCCAATGCCACGTTTGTGAATCCTGAAAAGTATTGGGATCAGTTCTCTTCCTGGACCAACGAAATCCACGAACCATTTGTTTATGACGCCTCGTTTGTAAAGCTCAGGGAACTCACCCTAACCTATAATTTACCGCAAAAGTGGATCAGTAAGATCAAAATGAAACGGGCTTCTATCTCGGTTTATGGTAAAAACCTCTGGATTATCTGGAAAGCCGTTCCGAATATTGATCCGGAAAGTTTTTTTACCAATGGGAACGGACAGGGTTATGAGCTCTATTCCTATCCAAACAAGCGGAGTTATGGGATTTCACTGACGATAAATATTTAACAAACAGGTTAAAATGAAAATAAACTTTCATAGACCCCACCCTAAATCCCCCCCAAAAAAAGGGAGGGACTTTTGCTTCCCCTTTCCTTTTTGGGGAAGGGGCTCAGGGGGGAAGGGGTCATTTGGGGAAGGGGTCAAAAACATTCAATTTTAATGAAAGACAATTTCCATGAAAAATTTTTTTGAAAAAATATTCTTTTTTCTGATCCTGATGGTTTTTGCTTTGTCCTGCAAAAAGAATCTTACCGAACTCAATGTCAACCCGAATGATCCATTGACTACTAATCCCAATTACCTCTTCAGATACGCGCTTCAGCAGGGGATGGGGAATTACAACTCCGATGTAACGGTGCACCAGTGGAACATTGAGAACTGGATTATGTTCATGGCTGCAAGAGGTGGTCCCGAACCCGGAAAAGAGTACATCATGCCCAGCGGCAAGGATGATTTGTGGAATGAACAATATAGCAACGCACTTTCCAACACTCAGGCAATTATAAATTTAATTGGCGATGATCCGGAATCGGTTAACCTCGTGGCTGCTGCAATGATATGGAAGGTATATCTTTTTCAGCGGATTACCGACCTATGGGGTGAGGTTCCGTATTCAGAAGCGCTCAAAGGAATTTCTGAGCTAAACCTGTCGCCGGCTTACGATCAGCAGAAAAATATTTATTACGACATGCTTGCTAATCTTAAATCGGCGGTAGAGATGTTCGATGAAGGAAAACCCTTTTTTGAACCGGACGCCGACCTTATATATCAGGGCGACAAGAATAAATGGATCGCTTTTGCCAATTCCCTTCGACTAAGAATTGCCACGCATATAAATCAGGTGGATTTTGCAAAATATCAGGAGGTGTTGCAGGAACTCAACGGACAGCCAACGATCTCGTCAAATCCAAAATCTGCCGTCTTTCCATACAATACAGTGTTCAAAAACCCGCTGTATGAAACCATGTTCCGGGGGGAATCAGTGGTACAGAATAATCCATCAAAATTTCTTGCCGATCTTCTTTTAAATTCGGGCGATCCGCGGATAAAACTCATTCTTCAGAAAGCCCCATTATCCATTCTTCCCATTTTTCCTGCCTATAATGGCGTTCCAAACCTGGTCGCCAACAATGACCCGATATGGAACAATTACAACAAAGACGGCGACTGGGGCGACATATCGAGGATCGGCTTGTGGTTTCTCAGGAATGAGACGCCGGGAGTTATTATGAGTTATTCAGAGGTTTGTTTCCTCAAAGCTGAAGCGGCGCTTCACGGATTATTGCCTGGCGATCCGGACGAAATGGTTAAAGAAGGAATCCGCGCCGACGTCGCATTTTATCAACTGTTTGGCGGCAGCGCCTTTGCCATCCCCGACCAGGAAATTAATGACTACCTTGCCTCCCTTCCTACCGCGGATATTGAGCAGCTAATTACCCAAAAATGGATCTCGTTTGTATTCAGGAATGGATTTGAAGCATGGGTTGATTATCGCCGCACCGGTTACCCGGTTTTGCTTGATTATTATGGAAATCCGGCGAACCCTGCACAAGCTCCGGTCCGAATGACTTATCCATACCGCGAATATACCTTGAACCAGCAGAAGTATAATGAAGCGGTTGCGCGTCAGGGTCCTGATAGTGAATTTACGCATTTATGGTGGGATGAATGACGAGGGACGAGGGAGGGATGAAGGACGAAGGACGAAGGACGAAGGACGAAGGACGAAGGACGAGGGACGAAGGACGAGGGACGAGGGACGAAGGACGAAGGACGAGGGACGAGGGACGAAAAGAAAAATTTAAAATTAAAGAGATGAAGAAAAAACTTTTGACAATTTTCTGCCTGACGATTTTGACAAGCGTTTCGTTTGGGCAGACTTCGGCAGGGAAGTGCTGGAACATTGATTATCTCCTATGGAACAAGACCCAGCCGCGACTGCATTTCAATTGCGGTAATAGTGAAACTCTGAATCCTGGTGGAGAACTAACCCTCGAAGTATGGGTTAAAGCTTATACTTTTGGTGAAAACCGGAAAATCATGGGTAAAATGGATGATAAGTTAAACAACGGTTATGTAATGGGATTTCAGGATTTGAACATCTATACCGAGTACTTTACGCCGGCGCTTCAAAACATTGTTTACCCTGGAAGCGGAGCTATTCCTCGCGATTCGGCTTTTGTTCATCTTGCAAGCGTTTTTTCAATGACTGGCGCCAAATATTTTGACTACCTGAATGGCGTAAAGGTTGGCGAAAGCGATCTCTTTCCTCCGGCGGCAATAACTGTGAACGAATCGCCCTTTATTATCGGTTCTGCGCCGTGGGATGCTTATTCGTTTCAGTTCTACGGCGCCATCGACGAGATAAGGGTATGGAACGTAGCCCGCACCGCTGAGCAGGTTCGGGAATTTATGCACAAGGAGCTGAAAGGCGATGAGCCGGGATTGATTGCCTATTATAATTTTAATAATGCCCACGATTCCATTGTGCCCGATGAAAGTTCGGGCGGCAACATCGGCGTTATGAAAAACGGTAATGATCCCTGTTGGAGTTATGCCGATTCATACTCGCCGGTGGGGGATGAAATTATGTACGGCATGTACGATGTGGCAGCCGCCTGGTTTGGAAAATCTCCCGAGCTTTTTAATTATGCCACCACCACCAAAGGACTAACGGTGATAGCAGCCATCGAGGCGAAAGAGTTCAACAAATATGTCCTCTTCGGGCACAATGCCGGGGATGGGAAAGTTGGTACAAATCCACCTCCCGGCGCTCCGGCAGATTTTCAGCGGATGGCGCGCGAATGGTATCTGAACAAAGGCGGACAGGTAACGGGTGATATGTATTTCAATCTCACGGAGGCGGCAGGCGGCGGCGGCGTTCTACCCTCAGGCGCCAAAGACTCGCTTTATGTTTTGATGCACAGAACTAATGATTCGCAGTTATTCCGGGCGCTTGCACATCCGGTCCAGGTGATTGGAGATATCCTTGTATTCAAAAATATCATGTTTGAAGATGGTTTTTATTGTATCGGATATGCCTCCACTGTGATCCCTCTAACGCCGGACGCCACCGATGAACTGTCGCTCAACCGGGTCAGGATCAATCCCAATCCGGCATCCGATCATATCACTGTTTTTCACGGACAGGGATTTCAGGTTTCGCTAATAAATCTGACAGGTCAGGTAGTAAAAGATATCCCCGTTTTTGGCGAATCACAGGATTTTGACGTCAGTAGTCTGGCTCATGGACTCTATTTTGTGCGGATTAGTAAAGGTAACCTTGTTAGAATTCAAAAACTTATTGTTGAATAAAACTATCTGCGTATTAGCGCCAATGCAGATGAAACCGTCATCGTTACACCTAATAACCTGATAGTATAACATTCGAAAACAATAGGATGAAACCAATATTTCTGATGCTGTTTTTTTTATCAAGTAATATCATCTATTGCCAAACGGGAACGGTTATCGGCTGTACTAGTGAGACACTTAGTGACTTCACCGAACTTCTTCCATTTACATGTATCTACATTGATGGCAAAGCTCGTACCTCTTCAAATCTGGATGCTTATTATACCATTGACAGTATTCCAGTTGGAATCCACACTATATCTGCAACCTACGTAACATATTGGGGAATTACAAAAAAAATTGAAATTACTAATAATGAAACACTTGTAGTTTATTTTGATTTTAGAACTCGTCCTTTTAAAAATAATAATGATAAAACGTGTCCGATTTGTGGTAAAACAGATATGGTAATTCCAGTAGTTAAAGGAATGGAAACTATACAAGTGACACCCTTTCAAATTGATAGTTCATATTATCAAAGATGCCAACAACTTTCACCTTGTTATCTAAATTGGTATTGCAAGCGGGATCATATAAAATTTTAACAATAATAATATCACCCCTTCGGGGTTTAAAACGGGTCTTTCAATTCTTTCTATAATCAT
>JBAXRP010000055.1:0-20259 GCA_037131145.1 Bacteroidota bacterium | reverse complement strand
ATTCGAACCCACGACCCGCAGCTTAGAAGGCTGCTGCTCTATCCAACTGAGCTACCGGACCGCATTGGTTAATTATCAGCGGCAAAGGTAAAAAATAATTGTTTAGGTTCTCAAAAGATTGGGAAAATGAGTGCGGCATTGACATTGCCGCCCGATCTCGTCAAAGCCCACCATGAACTTGACAAAGCCGTTGTTCTTTGCTACCGCCCCCAGCCATTCTTGTTAGTTCCATCACCGTATCCCTGCTCTCCAGATGTATTTTATCCATATCTATTGTTAAACATACTTCGACTGCATCATGGAGGTTATTGATCAATTCTACCATCGACTCGCCTTGTGTCGCACAACCAGGGATGGATGGCGCTTCTGCCCAATATCCGCCTTCTTCGGCTTCGTGGATGATTGCTTTAAGTTTCATGGGAAAGTCTTTATTGTAAAACGATCAAGTGTTCAGTTTTACAAAATTAGTGATCTACTGCTGAATTCCCTGACACTTTGTTGCCATGTTGAACTTTTGAACCTATATGGAATCTTGTAATTTGTTAACAAATCTCCAGCCATTCAGCCGGAAATCTCTATTTTTGCATTTAGGCGACTATTTAAAATATCGCATCTGAATTAATCCCGAATTTTTTCTGTAAAGCATAGATTATGAGAATTAACCCGAATAATGTTGCCTGCCTGGTAATTGATTTCCAGGAACGTATTTTTCCCGCAATTCATGAACATGAAAAACTTTCACGCAATGTGCCTATTCTGCTGGAAGGTTTGAAAACATTAGGAATTCCCATTTTCGTAACCGAGCAGTATGTCAAAGGTCTGGGGCAAACCGTACCTGAAATTGCCCGCTCCATCGAAGGTATAAACCGGATTGAGAAATCCTCCTTCAGTTGTTGCGACGAACCCCGCTTTATCCTTGAACTTGCCAATTCCGGAAAGGACTGCCTGATCGTTTGCGGCATCGAAAGCCACGTTTGTGTGCTTCAAACGGTGATTGATCTCAAACAACACGGATATCATCCGATAGTTGTTGAGGATTGCATCTCCTCGCGTAAAGAAAACGACAAGAAAATTGCTTTGCTCCGCATGCAACAGGAAGGCGCGATTATAACAACTTATGAATCCATATTGTTTGAACTGCTGCGGCGCTCAGGCGGGGAAACATTTAAAGCGATTTCAAAATTGGTTAAATAGAAATAATGTCCACCGACGAGACAACCTTCGATGAAAATCCCGAACTGGAATCGGGGAAACTGAAAGAAACTGTGCATCTTGCCCAGATGTATCAGAACTGGTTTCTCGATTACGCCTCTTATGTTATTCTTGAAAGAGCGGTTCCGGAGATTACCGATGGACTGAAGCCGGTTCAGCGGAGGATTCTTCATGCCATGAGAGATCTCGACGACGGCAGATACAACAAGGTTGCCAATATCATCGGGCATACCATGAAGTATCATCCTCACGGAGACGCCTCAATTGGCGATGCTCTTGTACAGTTGGGACAGAAGGATTTGCTGATTGATTGCCAGGGAAACTGGGGAAATATCCTTACCGGCGACAGCGCAGCCGCCCCAAGGTATATCGAAGCGCGTCCATCCAAATTTGCTATTGAGGTGCTATACAACCCAAAGACGACAACCTGGCAGGCTTCGTATGACGGTCGTAACAAAGAACCGGTTGCCCTGCCAGCTAAATTTCCGCTGCTTCTTGCGCAGGGCGTTGAAGGGATTGCCGTTGGACTTGCATCAAAAATTCTACCCCACAACTTTAACGAACTTATTGAAGCTTCCATAAAAATCCTTCAGGAAAAGGAATTTGAACTTTATCCTGATTTCCTAACCGGCGGAATGGTTGATGTGTCGCGATATAACGACGGTTTACGGGGTGGCAAAATCCGGCTGCGAGCGAAAATAGTTTTGGAAGATAAGAAAACACTCGTCATTCGTGAGATTCCGTTTGGCTCCACCACCGGATCGCTGATTGACTCTATTCTTACCGCCAATGACAAAGGGAAAATCAAGATTCGCAAAATTGATGATAATACCGCCGCCGAAGTCGAAATTCTCATTCACCTTACGCCTGGAGTTTCACCCGATACTACCATTGACGCGCTTTATGCCTTTACCGAATGCGAGGCGTCAATTTCGCCAAATGCCTGTGTTATTGAAAACGGACGACCGCGGTTTATGGGCGTTTCCGAAATCCTGAGAGTCAATACCCAGCGCACCGTTGATCTGCTCCGAATGGAACTGGAAATTCGAATCAGAGAGCTGACGGATCAGTTGCATAACATTTCACTGGAAAAGATATTTATTGAAAATGAAGTTTACGAAGGGATCAAGAAATGTAAAACCACTGAAGAAATTGATACCGCTATCTTCACCGGACTTGAACCATTCACCGCGCAGTTGATTCGTCCGGTTTCAGAGGAAGATGTTCAACGGCTGAGGAAAATTCCGATTGAACGCATTTCCCGCTTTAATTCAGCCAAAGCCGACGATATGATGGCTACAGTTAGACTGGAAATGGACGAAGTTGAAAACCATCTTGCTCATCTTACCGATTATGCCATTGAATATTTTCGGCAGATTAGAAAAAAATATGGTAAAAACCGCGACCGGCATACCGAAATCCGCAATTTCGATACCATTGAAGCAGCCAAAGTCGCCGCCGCTAATGAAAAATTGTATGTGAATCGCGAAGAGGGCTTCGCCGGAACCAGTCTGCGAAAAGATGAATTTGTTTGTGATTGCTCCGACATTGACGATATTATTGTTTTCCGCGACGACGGAACCTACATTGTTGTAAAGGTGGTGAACAAAATCTTTGTCGGGAAAAATATTATCCATATCGCCGTCTTCAATAAAAACAACAGCCGCACGGTTTACAACATGATCTTCAGGGATGGAAAAAACGGGAAGATAATGGTGAAGCGTTTCAGTGTTCTGGGGATTACCCGCGACAAGGAGTATGTAGCAACAAAGGGAACTCCGGGATCGAAAGTACTCTATTTTACAGCAAATCCTAATGGCGAAGCTGAAGTGGTCAGGGTGGAATTAAAACCAAAACCGCGAATGAAAAAGAGCTCCTTCGATTTCAACTTCGCAGATGTCGCTATTAAAGGTCGCAATGCAATGGGCAATACGCTAACGAGGTTTGCGGTGAGGAAAATCGAACAGCGACAGGAAGGAATCTCAACTCTCGGCTCGCTGAATATCTGGTATGATGAAACCGTTCAGCGACTGAATACCGATGCGCGAGGCTTGCTGCTTGGCGATTTTTCCGGGACAGACAGAATCATTATCCTAATGAAATCAGGTCAATACCGCCTGACCTCTTTCGATTTGTCAACCCATTTTGAGGAGGATATGATGGTTATTCAGAAGTATGACCCCAAACGCGTTTATACGGTTGTTTACCAGGAAAGTACGACGAAACATTTTTATATAAAAAGATTTTATGCTGAGATAACCGACAAAAAGGTTGAGTTTATCGAAGATAAAGATAAGCTGATATTATTTTCTTTCGATCAGTTTCCGATGATTCAGATTCACTTTGACATGAAATTAAAAACCAAAGGCGACGAACAGGAAGATATTACAGTTCATGAATTTATCGGAGTGAAGGGTTATAAAGCCAAAGGAAAACGCTTGTCTCTCTATGCAGTGAAAAATATCGCCTGGCTTGAGCCAATACCTCCGGAAGTTATTATTGAACCAGATTCAACAGAAGTTACCGAAGATGAAACTCTCAGTGACCCGTCCCTATTGGAAGATACAGTTACCGAGGCGCCCAATAATGATCAACACACGCCTACTGTTGTTATTCCATTAAGCGAAGAGAATTCTTCGGTAGAAATTCCTGTGACGGTAAATAAGTCAAGGAGAGGAAGACCCCGAATAAAGAAACAGGATTCGTTCTCCCAATCACCAGGTGATTCAGCCGAACAAGGGGATGCGATACAGATGGAGCTGCCGTTGTAGCTGGTAAGTTGGTAAGTTGGTAAGAGCGAAATATGGTGATATTTCATGGGTATTAAAAAATTATGACTATCCGTTTTAATACCGAGACAAAGCAAACCATATAAAAGTTATTTATGATAGATAATGAGATTTCAGAAAAGATAATCGGTTGTGCAATTGAGGTTCATAAATCGCTTGGACAGGGTTTGCTTTAAACCGCTTGCCTTGAGCGCTTGTTTTACGAATTACAAAAGGCTGGTCTAAAAGTTGAAAAGCAAAAGCCTTTGCCATTAGTTTGCAAGGAAGTAAAGTTGGATGTTGAATACCGTATAGATTTTGTTGTAGAAGGAATTAAAAGATTGGTTAACAAACTTTAGCTTTGCGGCTCTCTGGGGAAAAACTCAGCGGTTCTCTGCGGTTAAACCTTTTTTTACCGCAGAGAACCGCAAAGAAACCGCAAAGAGCCGCAGAGTAGCTAAATATTTATTAGGTACACAAGCGGATAGTCATATAAAAAATTGCGTAAATGATTGATAATAAAATATACAAAGTAACAGAAGATGTAAGTTGGATTGGCGTTCTCGACCGCGACATAGTAACCTTTGACGTTGTGATGGAAACCAAATACGGTACAACCTATAACTCCTATTTTATCAATGCCGATCGGAAAACCGTTGTCGAAACCGTGAAAGAGAAATTTCTGGAAGTCTGGCTCGCGAAACTTTATCAGGTAGGTAATCCGGAGGAAATTGAATACATCATCGTAAACCATACCGAACCTGACCATTCAGGATGTGTTGCACATCTGCTCAGCATTGCGCCAAATGCGAAAGTAGTCGGCAGCGGAAATGCCATCCGCTATCTTAAAGACCTGCTTGGATTTGAGTTTCCGCACCTGATAGTGAAAGATGGGCAAACGCTCGATCTTGGAAATAAAACCCTCCGGTTTATTGCCGCAGCAAACCTTCATTGGCCAGATTCCATAATGACTTACCTTCAGGAGGAAACGCTATTGTTTACCTGCGATATTTTCGGAGAACATTATTGTCATGAAGGGATGTTTGACGATGTTGTCGGAGATTTTGATGATGCATTCAGGTATTACTACGATGTGATCATGAAACCTTACAGCCGGTTCATGCTTCAGGCAATCGAAAGAATCCACCCACTCGAAATATCCTGCGTTTGTCCGGGACATGGCGCTATTCTCAGGAAAAACTGGAAGAAATATGTAGATTTATCGGAACAGTTAGCGCTTGAATCATTGAATATCCAACAATCCAACCGTGTCTTCCTCGGATATGTTTCTGCCTATAATAATACCGGAATTATTGCTGAAAAAATTGCTGAAGGTATTAGAATGGCTGGCGATATCGAAGTTGATTTGTGTGATATTGAAAAGATGGATATGGAATTAATTGAACAGAAGATTATCAAGTCGTCGGCAATTATACTGGGTTGTCCCACCTTCAGTCAGAATATCCTGACGCCGGTTTATCAGGTATTTGCCTTGATTAATCCCATCCGCGACCGAAACAAACTGGCAGCGGCGTTCGGTTCCTACGGCTGGAGCGGCGAAGCCGCCCGAATCATAACTTCAG
Source organism: Bacteroidota bacterium (assembly GCA_037131145.1). Classification (GTDB taxonomy): domain Bacteria; phylum Bacteroidota; class Bacteroidia; order Bacteroidales; family FEN-979; genus CAIVAT01. Next base: position 14,696 of record JBAXRP010000055.1, on the reverse strand, counting down.
CCATGCGCCAATTGAAACTAAACGTAATTGACGATGGTCTCATGGTGAAATTTACGCCACACAATGAAGAAGCGCAGAAATGCGTGGAATATGGGAAACACTTCGGCGAACGTATGCTGAATGTAAACACAGTTAGAATTTAAAATTGAGCCCACTCCGAAAAATAGTTATAATAATTAACATTTGGCTAAAGCCAAGTATATCAGCAACTTGAATTGCCACGACCTTAAGGTCGTGGCAATTGATATTCAGTTTCTTAGTTGGCTTTAGCCAAAATATATTTACTTTTCGGTGTACTTTCAATATTCATTATTCAATATTCGTTATCTAAATTTAAACCAAACCAGCCCATGACTAAAATCAAAGATTCCATAGTTCTCGTCACCGGAGGCGCTTCCGGCATTGGACGCCTGATGGGCGATATGTGCCTACAGAATGGCGCAGCAAAACTAATTATCTGGGATATCAATAAAGAGAAACTTGACTCCACAACACGCGAACTTCGAGCCTTTCATTTTATCGTTCATCCATATCTCGTTGATGTAGCCAATACTCAGCATGTAATTGAAATGGCGGCAAAAGTTAAACAGGAGGTTGGCATGGTTGATATCCTCATCAACAATGCAGGAATCATCACAGGAAACAAGATGTTCAGCGAAATTTCTCATCCGGATGTAGATAAAATCATGGGCATAAACACCAATGCCCTGATGCACGTAACCCTTGAATTTCTTCCTGAAATGATCAAAAAAGGCTTCGGACATATTGTGAATATTTCCTCCGCCGCCGGAATGTTGGCAAACCCGCAGATGTCGGTTTACTGCGCCAGCAAATGGGCTGTTGCCGGATGGTCGGAATCAATGCGGATCGAACTCGAAAATGGCAAAACCGGCGTTCACGTCACTACGGTAAATCCGTCATATATTGATACCGGAATGTTTACCGGGGTTTCAACCAACTGGCTCATTCCGCTGCTGAAACCCGAAGCGCTTGCCGCAAAAGTAGTAAGGGCTGTAAAATATAACCGGCTTTTTGTCCGGGCGCCGTTTATGGTGCAACTGATACCTTTTACCCGTGGAATTATTCCTGTCCGCCTGTTCGATCTGATTGTTGGAAAATGGTTTGGAGTATATCGTTCAATGCATGGATTTAAAGGAAGGTAGCCAAGCAGGGAAATGAAGGAAGAAGAAAGTAGAAAGTAGAAATGAATAAATACAAGTTATGAACTTTTGAAACCAAAGCTCCGATGGTGCGGAATTATAAAAGTGAAATCCCTAAATATCGAAAGTATGATAGAAGAAGCTAATCAAAGCGCAGAAAAGCAGCGAAATTTTTTCAATACACACCAAACCAAATCCGTTGATTTTCGAATAGAACAGTTGAAAATACTGAAAAAGGCAATCTTGGCTTATGAAGATCGTTTGTATGAGGCGCTTTGGGCGGATCTTCACAAATCGAAATTTGAGGCGTATGCCACTGAAATCGGGATTGTGCTCACTGAAATCGGCGTCCATCTCTGCCATCTGAGAAAATGGGCAAAACCAAAATACGTTCCAACCAACCAGATGATCCATTTCTGGTCAACCAGTAAAATTTACAAGGAACCTTATGGTCGCGTTCTGATTATCGCCCCCTGGAATTACCCTTTTCAGTTGCTAATCAACCCGCTGGTGGGCGCCATTTCCGCTGGGAATTGCGTTACGCTTAAAGCATCGGAATTTACTCCGCGTACATCCGAAGTGATGGGACAAATGATCCGTGAGTTTTTTAAACCCGAATACATCGCGCTGTTTGGCGGAGGACGCGCTGCAAATCAGGCTCTGTTGCAGGCGCAATGGGATTATATTTTCTTCACGGGCAGTCCGCTGGTTGGCAAAGTGGTTATGGAAGCCGCCGCGAAAAACCTGACGCCGGTTTCACTGGAACTGGGCGGTAAAAGTCCCTGCATAGTGGATAAGGACGCCAACCTCAAAGTTGCTGCAAGTCGCATCGTATGGGGAAAATTTATCAACGCCGGACAAACCTGTATTGCGCCCGATTATCTGTTTGTTCACAAAGAAATCAAGGTAGAATTACTGAATCTGATGAAACAGAAAATCAGAGATTATTTTGGCGAGAATCCTGAAAACAGCCCGGATTATGTACGTATTGCCACCGTTCCAAAAACAGAGCGGCTTGCAGCTTTTCTCAAGGATGCAAAGATTTTCACCGGCGGCGAAATTAATATGCAGCAAAAATATATCGCTCCAACCATCATTGACTCCGTCAAACCTGATGATGCTATTATGCAGGAAGAGATCTTTGGACCAATTTTACCGGTGATGGAATTTGATGATCTTGAAAAGGTTATCTATTTTGTCAATGCCCATCCGAAACCGCTGGCGTTTTATTATTTTTCAACAAACTGTAGCAAGCAGAAAGAGATACTCAGTAAAACAACATCCGGCGGCGGTTGCATCAACGACGTGCTGATGCACATTGCAAACGACCATCTGCCTTTCGGCGGCGTTGGCAACAGCGGTATCGGAAGCTACCACGGCAAATATAGCTTTGATGTATTCTCACATTCCCGTTCGATATTGAAGAAAGCAAATTTCCTGGATGTTCCGGTAAGATATGCTCCGTATGGGGGAAAGATAAAGTTGTTGAAAATGCTGATTAAATGATTCGCCGATAATTTTTCATCCCCTTGGATCTGCATGTAGCGGCATCTTCGCCATTTTTTCCACATTCATGCCAGGAAAGCCGAACTCCTCAACAATCTTCCCTTTGACAAGATAAACCCCGTCGCCGCGAAAAGGATAGTCGGTAACTGCCTTTGGAAAGTGGACTGTATCGAAGAAACGTCCATTCACATCAATGAAAGTACCGAAGTGCATCCACTCCTTCTTTACTGTCCTGACATATTTGATTGTCACCAGCAGTCCAAGCATCCGCAAGGTTTTTCCGACATTTTCCGACATTTCATGCGCCAGAATATCGCCCCGGAATTTCGTCTCCAGCAGGTCGAACCAGGTATTTGTAACCGGGAATCCAAGCAACTCAATTTCATCATAAACATCTGCAAGAATATTTTGCTCAAGCGTTGGCAATTCATATTTTTTAGCCTGAGTATGGAATAGCGATAAATTTTCGATTTCGCCATTTTGCATTTTCGCCATTTCGCCATTTTGCCCCAACCGCTTACCTTTCCCAATCAACATGTGCGCTTCCCAGAGCAGCGAAGCTTTGGACTTTCCGGTAAATCGAAACGCCCCCACCCGGATAAGAATGATCAGTTGATCCAGCGCGATCGGCACACGTTGAATAAAATCCTCCAGTCCACCGTAAGGTCGTTCCTCGTCCCTCGTCCCTCGTCCCTCGTCCCTCGTCCCTCTCCCCTCGTCCTTCGTCCCTCTCCCCTCGTCCTTCGTCCCTCGTCCCTCGTCCTTCGCCCCTCGTCCCTCGTCCTTCGCCCCTCGTCCCTCGTCCCTCGTCCCTCTCCCCTCGTCCCTCGTCCCTCGTCCCTCGTTTATCCCCCTCCCCACCCCTGCCTCCAAATTCGCCAGATGGATAAATCCAAGGTAAATATCATTTCCCCGGATACTGGTTTTATATTCACTATTGTTGACGCAGGGCACATGCAGGTTTGCTCCGGAAACTTTTGCCTCGTTGAAATAAACCCATGAAGAGTAAAAGCCGCCAAAGTTGTTGATCACACCGGTTATAAATTCGAGTGGGTAATGAGCCTTCAGGTATAGGCTTTGGTAACTCTCCACGGCATAAGAGGCAGAATGAGCCTTCGAAAATGAGTACCCGGCAAACGACTCAATCTGCCGCCACACCTCTTTGGTAACCTCTTCGGGATAACCGGATTTCCTGCAATTCTCAAAAAACTTATCAATGATTCGCTGCAACTCCTTCTTCGACCGGTATTTTCCGCTCATTGCACGGCGAATAATATCGGCGTCGGCAAGGTCGAGCCCTGCAAAATGGTGACAGATTTTCAGCACATCCTCCTGGTAAACCATAACCCCGAAGGTCTCTTTCAACTGCTCCTCCATCACAGGGTGTAAATATTTAAACTTGCCCGGGTTATGAAACCGGAAAATATATTCCTTCATCATCCCCGACCGCGCTACCCCCGGGCGGATGATTGAACTGGCTGCCACCAGGATACGGTAGTTGTCGCAATGCAGTTTTTTCAGCAATCCGCGCATGGCAGGACTTTCCACGTAAAAGCAACCGATAGTACGCGCATTTCTCAACTGTTCCTTCACCTTTTCATCCTCTTTGAATGTCTGCACCTGGTGAACATCTACGTTAATGCCCCGGTTTTTTTTCACAATCTCCACTGTTTCGTAGATATGTCCGATGCCTCGCTGACTCAGTATGTCGAGTTTTTCGAAGCCGATATTTTCGGCCACGTACATGTCAAATTGCGTGGTCGGGAAACCTTTCGGGGGCATATCGAGCGCAGTGTAGCAGGTAATTGGCTCCTCGGAGATCAACACTCCGCCGGCATGAATACTGCGCAGGTTGGGAAAGTCGGCCATCATTTCGCCGAGTTCATTGATCCTGGCGATGATATGGTTCCTGTGAATTGCCTCTTCGGGATGTTTCAAAAATGAGTCAATCTCGCCTTTCGGCAAACCATGCACCTTGCCCAGTTCGCGATAAATGGACTTGTCGCGGAATGTTGACATTGCGCCAAGCAGCGCAGTGTGTTCATGTCCATAACGCTTGAAGATATAGTCGAGTACTTCGTCGCGCTCCTTCCATGAGTAGTCAATGTCGAAATCAGGCGGGGATGTGCGTTTGGGATTGATGAAGCGCTCGAAGTAGAGGTCGAGTTCAATAGGATCAACGTCGGTAATGCGAAGGCAGTAAGCCACGATGCTGTTGGCGCCGCTTCCACGCCCTACGTGGTAAAAACCTCGCGACATTGAGTAGCGGATAATATCCCAGGTGATAAGAAAATAGGCAGAAAAGCCCATCTTATCAATGATGTTTAGTTCATGCCTGATTCTTCGCAACGCCTCGCCATGCCCTTTTCCATAGCGGTATTGAAGTCCGTCCATAGCAAGTTTTTCTAAAAGGATGAGATCATCGTAGCGGTCGCCGGTGAAGGTTTTCTTGTTTTTGCAGGCTTTGAAATCGAAATCAATCGAACACTCTTCAATGATCTTTTCCGTATTTCTGATAATCTCCGGAAAATCATGGCAGATATCCAGCAGTTCATCAACCGGGCGCATGATCTCATCGGGAGCTGCCACCTGACCGGGTTCAAGTCGGGTAAGCAATACGTTGTGGGCTACAGCCCTGAAATTGCGATGAAGCTCATATTCCTTTTCATTTCTGAAGGTGACAGGGTCCATAAGAACCATCCGGGAAATCAGATTGCGATGGCGGGAGAGAATGAGAGGGTTGAGGTCGGAGGGACGAATGCCAATCAGGTGGGAAGTTGGTAAGCTGGTAAGTTGGTAAGTTGGTAAGTTGGTAAGCTGGTAAGTTGGTAAGTTGGCAGGTGAAGGCAAATCGTTAGATATTCGATATTCAAAACCGCGTGAAGACGAATGCAGAAATGATGAAAAAGGATAAATTACGAAGACATTGCCAAACTCCGGCGCCTTTTCGGGCAATGGCTGATTGGTTAAATTATGATGGCTCAGAAATTCGTTAAGTTCGCAGAAGCCTTCGTTGTTTTTTGCAATGCCTGTGTAAAGCAGCCGATCTTCACTCCGGAACTCAATACCGGCTATTGGTTTGACGCCTTTTTCTTTACATGCCGCCACAAAATCCATGATGCCGGTGGAATTGTTAATGTCGGTAAGAGCTATTGCGGTTGGGGCGTCGCCGGAAGTGGTGATGCGATGTGTCGCCTTTACGGCTTCCTCAACCAGATTTTCCACAGAGATGGTTCCATAGCGCAGGGAGTAATATGAGTGACAATTAAGGTACATCAGTTCTTATTTTGATTATATTCTAATCATTTATTCGACTATAATTTAATCATTTTTCTTAATCAGATGGAAAATTCAGTTATAAATGGACGAAAATCTGAAATAAAAAAACAGAATTTGATGTTCTGTTGACGAAACGAGAGGACTTTCATTTAAAACCCGAAAAGGAAAAATCCTTTAACGAAAGAATTCCGGTTTATTACCCCACTAACCCGGCGGGTTTTTTGTTATTTTTGCCATTAATCTTCCCTCCCTGCAAATTTGTAAAAGATCCTTTGCTTTCAGTTAGAAAATTGTTTGACCAAAGTGGAAGATATTATGGTTGAAAAATGGTTAATACAAGTTTAAAGCCAATTTTGTTGATATTTATCTGATGAAGAAATTTCCGCTATTTCTGTTTGTAATTGTTTGTTTTTCAGCAAAAGTTGCAAGCCAGACAACACCTTCCCAAGCGACAACGCGCGCCCAAAAAATTCACCGGGCTGTAATTACAATTGATTCTCATACCGACACTCCCCTGCGGATGATCCAAAAGGGATTTGACATGTCGGTAAGGCATGATGCGAGAAAGGAATACACAAAGATTGATTTCCCACGAATGAAGGAAGGAGGTCTTGATGGCGCTTTTTTCGGAGTATTTGTATCACAGGCTACAAGGAATCCCGAAAATTACGAAAAGGTAAAACAGAAGGCAATAATGTTGTTTGACACCATTGACGAAGTGGTTAAACGGAATAACAGATTAGCTGCATTGGCTGTTTCGCCAAACGATGCAATCCGGTTGAAAAAGGAAGGCAGAAGAGCAGTTTTCATTGGCGTTGAAAACGGTTATGCTATCGGGAAGGATTTGTCGCTGATCAGTACTTTTTATTTACGAGGAGCCAGGTACATCACACTTTGTCATACAAAAAACAATGATATATGCGATTCCTCAACCGACACAATTGAATATAACGGATTAAGCCCTTATGGCTATGAAGTGGTTCAGGAGATGAATCATGTAGGAATGATGGTTGACGTGTCGCATATTTCGGACAGGGCTCTGGAGGCTGTTCTCTCTTTTACAAAAGCGCCTGTTATAGCGTCACATTCATGCGCAAAGGCTTTGTGCAACAATCAACGGAATTTGAATGATACATTGCTGAAAAAGATCGCCCGAAACGGAGGCGTCGTTCAGATGTGCATCCTGAGTGATTATGTAAAGGCGCCTCTTCCGAACCCTTCCCGCGATTCGGCCAGAGCTGCGGTTCGAAAGAAATATCGCGACTTTGAGGGTTTGAGCGACGATGAAATGAAGGTTGCAAGAAAAGAGTGGTATGCAATCAACGATCAATATCCGCAGATACTCGCCACCGTTTCCGATGTGGTTGACCATATCGATCATATTGTCAAAGTGGCTGGCGTCAATCATGTTGGCATAGGAACCGATTTTGACGGCGGAGGCGGCGTAGATGGTTGTTTTGATGTTAGCGAAATGGGAAATATCACCCTTGAACTTGTAAAACGAGGCTATTCAGAAAATCAAATCCGGAAAATATGGGGTGGAAATCTCATGCGCGTGATGAAAAAAACCGATAAAATTGCCCGGAAATATAAGCTAAGTTGCCAATGTAACGGATAAAAACCCGCGAAATACATGGTTATAATGTTCAAAGCTGGAAAAAAACGAAAACACCGCCGAAGAGTCCGCTGTACCTTACAACCAGCCACTCGATTTTCAGCATGTTTGGATGATGTTTCAGGAAACAGACAAAAAGTTTCAGGAGACGGACAGACTTCTTACAGAGAAGTTTCAAGAAACTGATAAACAGTTTAAAGAAACCCACAAGAAAATAAGAAAGCTCCAACAATTGTTTACATCTCAGTGGGGCAAGTTGGTTGAATCGCTTGTTGAAGGGGATTTGATAACGTTGCTGAAAGAAAAAGGCATCGGGGTTAAACGCATTTACGACGGGCTGAGGGAAATTATAAAGGTCAGGTACAAGCTATTGTTTAGTTTTATAAAGGTTTCACTTTTCCTAAAAGGTGAAACCTTTCCTTATCACAGCTTCGTTAAGCATTTCAAAGTCGCTATTTAATATCAGAAGCCGTGCCCTCCTCCATAATCACATCATAAAAATATCCTGACCCAAAATCTTTGTTCAAAGTAATTACTCCTTTGAAAGTTGCTGTTTTGCCAACAATGAGACTATCCATTGTTGTGACGGTCAAATCAAATTTCCCTTCGTAATTTGTGCCATCCTGGATATGCAACCAGTTTTTACCCATAATCTGAGAATTGAATTTTGTCACAACGCCCCGGATAATAATTTGTTTTCCGGAATAACTCCCTGGATTCTTGTACAGATCCCCAATTGTGATTCCACCCGTTGGTGTAATAACCGCAACATCTGACCATTTCGTCAGGGTAGGTTTTTGGGCAGTCATAGGCTTTTGACCAGGCTTTTGATCTGACGCCAGGTTATCAGTTGGATCTTCAATAAACAAAACCGACGAGAAAGTCCGTTTTAGCTCCTTGCTGACAAAATTATTCATCTCATAAGATTTTGTATAGTAAATCACGTCGCCTGGTTTAGCCTGCCGACTGACTACAGCAATCCAGAACATCTTGTCATTCTCTTCAACATTGAGATATGAGTAATTGGATGTCTGAATGACTTCCTTTACCGTAACGCCGTGAGTTCCGGGAGGAAGGTCTGCCATTTTATTCTTTTGTCCGCCACGGTAACAGGTAGTCACAAAAAACAATATTCCAAGTAGCGCTAAAACTACAACAATGATCAATCGGCTTTTATTCATTTTTTAATTATTTATTGGTAAAACCTAATTATTTAAAAATCAGTGTAAATCAGTCAAATATGTATCATCTGCATTCCTTCTGACCAACTTCATCTGCATCAGAATCGCTGCGTAAAATTAACGTAAATCCGGTTGAATGTGGAAGTTTTATCAAAAGTTCCTTCATAAAATAGCGAGCAGGAGAGTTTTTTCAAAATCCTCCAGGTAAGGTTGAACTCGGGAATATGCTGATAAATCCTGCTTTCGCCGCTGAAAAAACTGTAGTCAACAAACCTGTACCCCAATCCTGCATTGAGTTTACCGTTTATCAGGTCGCGAGATAAACCGGCGCTGTATATTTTTCCCGACATATACCCGGTTTCAAGCAGTGTTGCCGATAAAGTACCGGTAGCTTCAATGCCGGGAATACGGGCTAAGGTGAGATACATATACAAACTTTTTGTTGGCTTTGGATCATTTTTACTATCGCGGTAACTCGTATTAACGCCGATGGAAAGGTTTTTTCCTGGTCTTACATTGATCTGAAATATGAAGCCTTGCACGGTGGCAGCCTCCAGAAGAGTTGCCACAATATCTTTATAGGTTTCATAGTAAATTACATTCTGGCGAGCGCTATACGACAGGGTGAACGACAGCATTTTAACAGGTCTGTAACGCAGTGAAAGGTAGAGATTTGAGAGCTTTGGCGAGTTGTCCTGCGTAAAAGTACTATCCACAGTATTCATCGTCTTCTTATAAAAATCAACTTCCACGGAGCCAAAGAAATAGAGATTTTTCACGAGTGCGTTCACATGTTGCAGATAGGCAAACCGTCTGTCGGTGACGCCGTTGTTCATTTGCTGCATAAATGCAAGAGTAGTTTGCATATTGCCGTTTTTCCCAGCCAGGTCATGTCCGAGATAGCCGCCAAACTGAGCCAGATTTGCATTGAAACTATAGTTTCGATAATCTGGTCTTGTTCCGCCGATAATACCAACTGAAAACGAATTGAGTTGAAATTCGTACTGAAGCCCGTCAATTGCGCCTGCATTTGAGATTCTCGGATTAATTTTTCGTCCGAACCAAACCTGATGATGTTTGTTAAACTTATAGTTAATGGAAAGGTTGTAAATCTTCAGACCGTTGAAAACATCTTCCTGAATCTCGCTCCATTGGTTGATTTTGTGCACAAAAGATATGTATGTTTCTGCCGATAATTTTGAGTTGCCAATGTTGTCGGCATTGAAAGCGAGTGTGTAGCGCATCCGCTGCGAATTGGCTGTGGAGTTGGAAAAGTTCAGATATGAGGCGACTGTGATATTTCCATTGATATCCTGCCCTTGATTTTTTGGCTGAATCTTTTGGGTTTTAACAGAGTCTGATACGCCGGTTGTGGGTGTAAATTTATTTTGGCTGACTGAATCGGATTTGGCAACTGGTTTTATTCCCTTTGTTTTTGCAACCACCGATTCGCCAACGGTAAAGGTTCTGGAACCTGCCGGCACACACACACAGGAAATCGAGGATATATTTTTTACAATCAAAGCCGCAATCAATTGACTGTTTTCCGTGGCGAAAAGTGTATCCCCAATTGAAATGCCTTCAGTGGCTGGAAATTTGATATAGACATTCTGCGAGGTAATATATGATACTTTACCTTCCCTTGATTCAGCGTAATTCTGGGCTTTAACAATTAATCCGCAGAATGACGCAATAATGATCTGAATGACGATGATAATGTTGATCGGCTTATTCATTTTTGAAAATTTTAATCATCATTTTATCGCCGGATCCTCTTGGATGACAATTCAGGCAGGCAACGCTGTTATAAGAATATCCAACAACCCCCTGATGTTTGCTATTCATTGATGATTGAGGATGGCAGGAGGTAGTACAGGTAAATGTTGCATAATTTCCTGGGTTCGGATGGCAATCGGCGCAGGTATTCCAATGTCCCTGGTGCTTTCCAGAGTATATCGGAAAATATTGGTTGTCGTGATCCCAGTTTGCCGGAGCCCATGCAGTTTGTGTATGACAATCAGCGCATGATGTTGGAAACAGAGCCGCTGTATGCGATGGATTGGTTGTTTGATTGTAGTTTGTTAAATGGCAGCCCACGCAGGTATTCGGCGTTGAGTTATTGTAATTCCCGTTATGACAGGTTATACAACTTACCGGAACATGGGCGCCGGCGATTACATAATAATTGTTATGAATAGGAAAAGTGGCAGGAGTCCAGTTCGGGTTGGTTGTATGACAAGTTCCGCAATCGGTTGGAATATTTATGGCGGCATGGTTTGGATTGACCGAAGCGTTAAAATTCGGCAAATGACATCCCACGCAGGTATTTGGCGTATTGGAATAATTTCCCTGGTGACAAGAGAAGCAATTGGCGGCAATAGTTGCATGTGCGCCGGTGAGTGGGTAAACAGTATTGTGGTTAAACGATGAAGGACTCCAGGCAGCAGGAGTATGGCATGTTTCACAGGTTGTAGGGAAATTGGCTGTAATGTGGTTTGGATTGGTTGACTCGTTATATTTTGTGATATGACATCCGGCACAGGTGTTTGGTGTGTTTACATAACCGCTATTATGGCATAAAGCGCAATTAGGCGCAATAGGCGCATGAGCTCCAATCAGTGGATAAATATTGTTGTGATCAAATGTTGCCGGCGCCCATGCCACTTCTGAATGACACGTTTCGCAGGTTGTCGGGAAATTGGCTGTAATATGGTTTGGCTTGGTTGACTGGTTATACTGTACTTCATGGCAACCGACGCAGGTATTCGGCGAATTGATATAATTGCTATTATGGCAGGTATTGCAATCAGTTGCAATAGGAACATGCGCCCCTGCCAGGATGTAATAATTATTGTGAATATCGAATGTAGCCGGTTTCCAATCAGGAACGGTCGTGTGGCAGGTTCCACATTCTGTGGGTAAAAATAAGGTGGCATGATTCGGGTTTACAGATTTATTGTAATCCGGCGCATGACAACTGAAGCATGCAGAGGGAGTTCCCTTAAATCCCGTGACATGGCATTTTTGACATTCGGTAGTTGAATGAGCGCCAGTCAATGGAAAAGCAGAAGCGGCATGGTTAAATGTTCCTTCTTTTGACCCGGTTGGGTGACAGGCAAAGCATGCCGGACTGTTGTATGCATAGCCTCCAACTTCTTTATGATCATCATTCATTTTCGACTGGTTGTGGTCATGACAATCAATACAGGTGTACTGAGAATAACTGGCAGGATTACTGTGGCAATCGCTGCAAACGCTCCAGGCGCCGCCGTGTTTCCCAGAATAGATGGGAAAGGATCTTGAATCATGATCACGATAATCGGCAGGTTTCCATCCGGGGTTGGTTGTATGGCAATCTTTACAATTTGTTGAAAAACCAATTTGTGTATGATTAGGACTTGTCGTATTATTATAATCAGACAGGTGACATTCAACACATCCAGAGGTGATATTGGTATGATTAAAACCGGCGCCCGACCATGAAAAAGCGTTCATTGTATGACAATCAATGCAATTGGTTGAGAAATTCATCGCTACGTGATTCGGAGTGGTAGTGGCATCATAGTTTGTGCGGTGGCAATCAATGCACTCCACGCCAAGGGGACCAAAAAGGAGGAGATTCGACGTTGCATTGGTATGGCAATTATAACAATCGGCGGTAACATGCGCGCCTAAAAGTGGAAACCGGCTTCGCTGATGAATTTCGGTGATATTATTAACCACCCAGGAAACTGTCGTATGACATCTGCCGCAATCCGGTCCTACTGTTTGATTGTGCATATCTGTGTGACAGTCAACGCACTCTTTCCCCGCGCTTGTAAAGTTCAAAGAGGTATGGCATTGCCTGCAGTTGACCGCCTGGTGTTGACCCACAAGAGGAAATTTGGTTGCTCCATGGTTGAATGTCAATGTTTTCATATCTATTTTCCAACCATCGGGGTTATGGCAATCCTTGCAACTTAGCGTAAAACTATCGCCATGTGGTGATTTTTGCGCAAGTAAAATTGTCGTTAGCAGCAACGACAAAATTAATGATGACAGTCTTCGCATTTGATTTTGTTTGTTTTATATAAAACGTAAATTAACTTCTGATCCGTATTCGGTTTGTGACATTTATTACATGCTACATTTTTGTGTTTGCCATCAAGTGGAAACCTCGATTTGTTGTGATCGAACTTCGACGCAGGCTTAAAAAGATCATTATTATGGCAAAGTGAACAATCGGTAGCGCCATTATTTTCAAATTGACGGTTATGGACGTCCTTGTGGCAGTTGGAACAGTTCACAGGCAAACCGGAAAAATGATGGCGTACAGTTCCATCTGGTTCGCTTTTAAAATGGCACTCCCGGCAGGTTCGTTTCAAATGAGCTCCAACGAGTGTAAAGTTTGTTTTTCCATGATCAAAGTTAATCATGTTCCATCGGTTCTCATTATGGCAGCTTTCACAGTTAGATTGCGGATAGTACTTTTCGTTGATATTCGGCTTGTGAATGTCGTTATGACAATCAATACACCTTTTGCCAATTTCCCTGAAGCTCCATTTTTCTGTTTTTTTATGGCAAGCAAAGCATGGCGTAGCTACATGAGCGCCTTTGAGCGGAAAAACTGATGCATTATGCTTATCAATTGTATATAAAGAGCCGATAAATCCATTGACATTATGACATTGTGAACAGTCGGGCGATACGCCCTGTTTTGCAAACTGGTTGTGGTGATAATCTTCATGGCAATTGGTGCAACTACTGAATTGCATAGCGTTGGTAAACTTGGTTTTGTGGCATGTTTTACAAAGCGCCTGCTTATGTTTTCCTTCAAGTTTGAAATCGGTTTTATCGTGGTCAAAATTTTGTGTGCCCTTGATCAGAGTAAACGATTGCTCAGAATGACAATCTTTACAGTTTTGCCCGAATTTATTGTTGTGTTTATCTTTATGACATTCGGTGCAGTTATCAAATTTTACTCCCGTAAATTCCTGAAATTTCTGACCGTTTTTAGTACTCGCTTTGTGACATGACAGGCATGGAACATCCTTGTGCTTACCCTCCAACTTGAATTTTGCCTGTTGATGATCGAATTTTCCGGCAGGCTTGAACTTTTCAAAGTTGTGGCAGTTGGCACATTCTTGTGAAAGTGTTTTTTGATGATAGTCTGTATGACAAACTACACAACCTAGCGTTAAGCCCAGGTAGGTGAATTTCTTTTTTTTGATTTTTGGGTCTGAGATGAACTCGGGCTTATGGCAGTCAACGCATTTTTTCTTTCCGTGTGCGCCTTGCAATTTGAATCCAGTAAGATCGTGATTGAACTTTTCTTTTTCAAACCGAATGATCTGAAAATTCAGTCCATGATGATCGCTGTGACATTTCACACACTCCTTTCCCACTACCTCGGCAGAAGCGTGATAGCCCTTGCGGGCGGTAATCTTTGCTTTAATTTCAGTATGACATTCGAGGCATTTCTGATTTGAAACCTTTTTACCAAGTATGTGACATTTAGTACAATTGCTTAATCCTTCGAGATGTGAATGTGCCTTGGACAGTTCCCCTGGCGAAATTTGTGCCAAAGAAGTAAAACTTCCGATAAGACTTATTAATAAAAAAATTCCTTTCCTTATATTCATCATCACACTATTTATTCAGGTATTGTTGCTGATTTACAATTATGTTCGTGCGCAAATATAAGCAAAGAATGTAAGAAATAAAATTCTGATATACTATGGGCTTGAATCTCACGATAATAAAAAATGACTGTTTATCTGCTTAGGTCAAGTTGTTAATACGTTTGCATTTACCAGGGATGACATGATTATAGATTGAAAAGATTGGTTTTGAAACGGAATCCCGAAGGGATGACATGATTATAGATTGAAAAGATTGGTTTTGAAACGGAATCCCGGAGGAATAACATGATTATAGATTGAAAAGATTGGTTTTGAAACGGAATCCCGGAGGAAT
>JBAXRP010000054.1:0-20316 GCA_037131145.1 Bacteroidota bacterium | reverse complement strand
TAATTGTTGTATGTTCTGTTTCATGCATTTATGGAATCGGAAATCCGGATGATTTCAGCGAGAGTGTTATAAGACTGAAACCTGGTAATCAAATCGGGCGGAAAACGATGTTAAATTCGCTCGTTAATAGCCTTTATTCACGCACGGAGGGAGATTTTACACGAGGAAAATTCAGGGTTAAAGGCGATACAGTTGACATCTTTCCCGCCTACCTTGATATTGCTTACAGAATCATTTTTCTCGGCAATGAAATTGAGACAATTGAATCATTTGATCCACTTACCGGAAGGAAAATTGACGTCATGGATCAGATGACTCTTTATCCTGCAAATATTTTTGTAACATCTCAGGATAAAATGAAGGAAGCGCTCTTTGAGATTAAGGATGATCTGATGAAACAGTGCGCTTATTTCAATGAAACCGGTAAAGAACTTGAGGCAAAGCGACTGGAGGATCGCGTTGGGTATGATATTGAGATGATGCGTGAACTGGGATACTGTTCTGGCATTGAAAACTATTCGCGATATTTCGACGGCAGGACGTCAGGATCGCGACCGTTTTGCCTTATTGATTTTTTTCCTGATGATTTTCTGATGGTAATTGATGAGAGTCATGTTTCAATTCCGCAAATCCGCGCCATGTATGGAGGTGACCGCTCACGTAAGCAAACCCTTGTGGAATATGGTTTCCGGCTTCCTTCGGCGCTTGATAACCGTCCTTTGAAATTCGACGAGTTCGAAACCCTCGTGAACCAGACCATTTACGTTAGCGCTACCCCGGCTGATTTTGAATTGCAGCAATGCGAAGGAGTAATGGTTGAACAGGTAATCAGACCAACAGGACTGCTTGATCCATTTGTTGAAGTAAGACCAAGTCTGCGGCAGATTGATGACCTGCTCGATGAAATCAACCAGCGGATTCAAAAACATGAACGTGTGCTTATTACTACGCTTACCAAACGAATGGCTGAGGAACTCACAAGCTATTTTTCGAAGATTGACATTCGTTGCCGGTATATTCATGCTGATGTTGAAACGCTTGAAAGGGTGGAAATTCTGCGCGACCTGAGACTAGGTGTTTTTGATGTTCTTATTGGCGTAAACCTTCTTAGAGAAGGGCTTGATCTGCCTGAAGTTTCGCTTGTCGCTATTCTGGATGCTGATAAGGAAGGTTTCTTGCGTTCCGAAAGGTCGCTAACTCAAACAGCAGGTCGCGCAGCAAGGAATATTAACAGCCGCGTAATTATGTATGCCGACAAAATTACCGAATCAATGAAGCGGATGATGCTCGAAACCAACCGCCGGCGTGAAAAGCAAATTGCCTATAATGTCAAATACAATATAACTCCTACGCAGATTGTCAAAAAAACATTAGATATTCCTGGTCAAACTGCCATTGCAGATGGTTTACCGCGGAAACCCGTCCCTTATATTGAAAAAGACGAAATCAATGTGGCTGCCGATCCTGTAATCC
Source organism: Bacteroidota bacterium (assembly GCA_037131145.1). Lineage (GTDB taxonomy): Bacteria > Bacteroidota > Bacteroidia > Bacteroidales > FEN-979 > CAIVAT01. The sequence goes on along the minus strand of JBAXRP010000054.1, from coordinate 18,843 downwards.
AATATCTTTCGAAAGAGAAACTCCAAAAACTGATAACAAAGAATCGTAAAGCGCTGGAAGAAGCCGTTAAAAGTCTCGATTTCCTTGAAGCGGCAAGACTTCGCGATGAAAATAAAATCCTTCAGGATAAACTCCAGGGATCGAATCTTTTGTAACTTGGCGCTGAAAAATAAAAAAAACGGGTTCCTTCAAAAGAAAGAACCCGTTTTTTATTTTGCGTTTAGATCCTGCTATTTCACATCAAGCAGTTCAACATCAAACACCAGCGTTGAAAAGGGAGGAATTTTTCCATTATCGCGATCGCCATAGGCAATGCTCGACGGAATGACCAATATAGCTTTGCCTCCAACATTCATCATTGCAATGCCTTCGTCCCAGCCTTTAATCACTTGTCCCTGACCCAGGTTAAATTCAAATGGTTCATTCCTGTCGCGCGACGAGTCGAACTTAGTTCCATCGAGCAGCGTTCCTGTATAGTGAACCTTAACCTTTTTTCCGGCAATTGCTTTTGCGCCTGTTCCCTTAACTTTTTCAACGTAAACCAAACCACTGGCGGTGGGTTTTGCCGTAATATTTTTATCTTTCAGATATTTATTCATGAGCGCTCCTTCTTGTGTTTTATTGGTTGTTTTCTTCATTTCTTCCTTCTTCTTGTCCTCAGCCACCTTTTTCGCGTGATCAGCCTTTGAAGTTACATCAACAACTTCCACATCATAAATAACAGTAGAATATGGAGGGACCATTGCGCCGCGTCCTGCTTCCCCAAAAGCAATTTTGGAAGGAACAACAAACGTTGCTTTGCCGCCTTTCAACATTTTTGCAATACCCTCCTCAAATCCGGGAGTATCAAAACGTTTCCCGCATTCAAATTCCATAGGTTCGCCGCGATCTAAAGTAGAAAAAACCTGCTTGCCATCAATCAGTGAAACTTTGAAATTAGCCTTTACCCAGCATCCTGAATCAATTTTTGCGCCTTGTCCAGGTAAAGTTTCAATAAAATACAAACCTGAATTTGTAGGAACAACAGTTATTTTCTTTTCTTCAATATATTTCTTCAAACTCTCTTCCTCTTTTTTGATCAAGGTTACTGGTGAATCAACCGATAATAATGTAATATAGAAATGAACTATACCATTGCTGTCAATAAATGGAGGACGCTGTGGCTGGCGAAAAGTCTTTGTAAATAAGGAATCTGCATTGATAATGAAATCGGCGGAATCGCCAACTGATAACATTTTAATTCCTTCATAAATATCTCCTTTGAAATCAGATTTTGGCAGTTGAAATCTGACAGGCGTATTCATGGCAGTTTTGCTGTTAAACAACGTTGAGTCTTTATAACTGTAACGCATATTAAGCGACACCCAGTCACCCTGCCTTGGTTTTACTGTGTCTTTGCTCACTTTGAATAATTTATAATACAAGCCTGTTTCCGTTTTATCATAGCCGGGATATTTCGAGGAACAAGCTAACATAGTCAGAGCAACCAACATTACCATGACCAATGGATTCACAAACACTTTTTTCATACTTTGGATTTTAGACGTTTTAGTTAATAATAATATAAATAAATTTTTCGAGGTGCAAAGGTAATAAATAAAATCACCTCAGAAACCATCAATTAATCGGATTTGTTACATGAATAAGTTCCACCTCATAAACAAGAATCGCCCTGGTTGGTATTTTCTCAAGGTTGCCGGGGAGACTGTATGCGAGGTGTGAAGGAACGATCAATTTGGCGCGTTCCCCCTGATGCATCAGTAAAACTCCTTCTTCAAGACCGTTTGTAACTTTTCTTTGTCCTACAATAAAAGTTAGAGGATGCAAGGAATCTGATTGAAAAACCACATCGCCCGTTAATAATTTCACTGAATAACCAATTGTTACTGTCGATCCTTTAATTGGCGCAAGTCCGTTTCCTTTTTTATTAATTACAAAACGTAATCCGGTTGAAGTAGTTTCCATCTTCCAGTGATAACGGTTGATAAAATCTGCTATTTCCTGGTTTTCAATCTGAACGATCTTCTGATTATATAATAATAAGGTGTCATCGAGTATATGAAAATTGGCGATATTTTCTTTATCCTGCAATTGTTCCATGCAGGATTGTAGTTCAAATGCCAACAGAAGGAACAAAAAGAAGAGAATCCTGGAAATCACTAATAAACTGTTTTGAGTTGAGATTGAAAAGATGGTAGTAAATTTCTGAATTTCTTTACAGTATCTTCCAGAGATGTTGTGCAGTTGGCGCCTGCGGCATTCCTGTGCCCCCCTCCGCCGAAACATTCCATTGCAAGTTTATTCACCGAAAAATTTCCTTTGGAGCGAAATGAAACTTTAACAATTCCGTCCCTTTCCGTAAAAAGCGCTGCAAGGTTGATATTCCTGATTGACAACGCATAATTTACAATGCCTTCTGTATCGCCAATCTGATAATTGAACCTTTCGAGGTCATGCTTTGACAGTATTATAAAAGCGGTATGAAATTCCGGTAAAACCACCAGTTGATCGCTGATTGAATAACCCAGCAAACGAAGTCTGTTTTCAGAATAGGTATCATAGATAAGTCTGTGCAAATGTTCGCCATTGATACCAAGGCGAAACAATTCAGCGATGATCATGTAGGTTTTTACATAATTACAAGCATAACTCAGCGACCCGGTATCGGTAATAATTCCGGTATAAATGCACTCAGCAATTTCTTTATCAAGCAGATGCAAATCTCCCATTGCTTCGATGAAATTATAAACAAGTTCCGAAGTAGAGGAAATAAGTGTAACAGATATCTTAAAGTCAAATTCATCAGTAGGATTAAGATGATGGTCAATCAGCGCCTTTTTTGCAGAAGATTTCCGAACCATATCCCCGGCTTCATTCAACCTGTCCAACTGGTTATAATCTGCGGAAACAGTGACGTCGGCAATATCTATAGCGCGCTCACACTCCTCCTTGTTCACGGTATAGATCAAAATATTTTCACATCCCGGCATCCATGAGAGAAATTCAGGGAAAGGATCAGGAACCATGATATCCACATGGTGACCTTTCTTTCTGAGATAAAAGGATAAAGCAAGACTTGACCCAAGCGCATCACCATCGGGGTTGGTATGGGTAGTTATCAATATTCTTTTTGGAGCAGACAGAAGTTCTGATATTGCAGCAAAGTCGGTATTTTCCAAGTATATCACGGTTTGAGAAATGCAAAAATAGCGATATTTGAATTATATATTGTAATTTTGCTTCCTCTAATCGAATTGACTATGACGGGAAATATCACTTTCACAATGATTAAGCCTTCAACAGTAAAGGCGGGCTACACCGGTAACATTATTGCCAAAATTGAAGAAGGCGAGTATAAGATCAAAGCCTTGAGAAAAGTTTATATATCAAAAGAACAGGCTGGGCGTTTCTATGAAATGCATATCGGTAAACCTTTTTATGAAGATCTTACTACATTTATGTCTTCAGGTCCCATTATTGCTGCTATCCTGGAAAAAGAGAATGCCGTGGAATCTTTCAGGAAATTTATAGGAGCCACTGATCCTGCAAAAGCAGAAGAGGGAACAATCCGAAAGGTATATGGAATAAGTCTTAGCGAAAATGCCATTCACGGTTCAGACAGCGATGAAAGCGCTTCCCGTGAGTCAGGTTTCTTTTTTTCTGACCTTGAAAGATTCTTCTAATCATTTTTCAGGTTCATATTCCCTGAAAGTTTTATCATCGTAGAATATTACAATCTTTTCTACCTTTTTTTCCTGCTTTTCCTTTCGCGTTACCTGACCCTTTGGAGTCTGCCGATTTTCCGGTTTCGGTTCAACTGTTTCCGGTATATCAAATAAAGTAACTTCCTTTTGTACAGTTTGAACAGGAGCAGGTTCTATTTCCGCTTCAACTTCGTTTGTTCCATATAGCAACCAATCTGCTTTCACATCAGGATAACGCTTTAGGATTTTCATTATAAATTCAAGGCTGGGTTTATTTCGTCCTGAGAGTAGGTGAGACATTCCTGACCGTTGAATGCCGATCTCGTCAGCAAATTGAGATGGCGTTAGATTTTTTTCTTTCAGCAGCTCAAGAATCCGGTCAACCATTTTACAAAATTTATTACAAAAGTAATGAATCCATTAATCTCATTAAAACATTTGTAAAAAAAATATTTATTTAACCAATAGCTTTAAGAATGACATATAAACTAATGATTAAAAGCATTATATAAATAAATATTGAAATATCTATGAGACTACCAAAAATAATTACAAAAGCAAACCAAAATTTATGAAATATGTTTACAATTGTAATCACACTTGTAAACACGTTATTTGGCATTTGATATTGTTAAATCATAAGTCAATTTCGAAAATAGTTTTCTTGTTGGAGTATTCCCAATGATAATAATCGAAAGTAACGCAATTCGCTTCCTATAAACATAGATGAATCCTCTAAAAGTCGTAGAGTAGAGAAAAATTAGTTTAAACAATTTAGTTTCTTCCCAATAAAAACTGGAAACATTAAATCAGATAAAATAAGACTATGGCAGAGGTTTCACAAGTAATAGTACGAAGAGTCGCGAAGTAATCACGAAGGTAAACGAAGAGTAAGGATCAAAATTTTCGTGTAACTTCGTGAAAATATTGGCGCTCATTATCGGCAAGATATATTTTGTAATATGGTATCTGAGCAATCGGTTACTCAATAATCGAATTTGAGCTGATTACACTTGTAATATGACCGATTTACATTATGCAACTGCATTAAATATTCAATTACGAGTTTAGCAAGATTGATTTTATACTCTGATTTAAAGTGACTTAATAGATATTTACAGATTATTAACCAATTCATTGCACAAATGTGAACTGAATTTCAATACTGATAATTCCATTATTTCAAGAGTTTACCGGTTTACCTGGTAAACAATTTGAATCTTGAAAGGAAAGTAACAATTGTATTAACACATGGATTTTTCTATTAGACTTATCATACGTTCAGTTTCGGAGGGTAAAAACCAGACCATTTCCGCATCCTTGGTAAACCAGGTCATCTGCCGTTTAGCATAACGGCGGGAATGTGTTTTGATTTTTTCAATTGCCATTGCCAGCGGGTATGCGCCATCGAAATGGTCAAACAATTCCTTGTAGCCTACGGTATTTAAGGCATTGAGATGTCTGTATGGGTAAAGTTGACGAGCTTCCTCAACCAATCCGGCATCGATCATTTGGTCCACCCTATTATTGATTCTTTCGTTCAACACTTCCCGTGGATGTGTAATCCCTATTTTCAATATTCTGAATGGGCGTTCTTTGGGATTGTTAAGTCGCAACGATGAATAAGGTACGCCTGTTGTGTGGCAAATTTCCAGCGCACGGATTAGTCGGGCGGGATTTGCCATGTCAACCATTGCAGCATACTCCGGATCTGTTTTTTGCAATTCTTCCTGAAGGGTTGCAATTCCGTGTTGTTCCAGACGCAACTTCAGTTCAATGCGCATCACTGGATTGGGATCGGGTAAAAAATCTATTCCATGGCATACCGCATTGATATATAATCCCGAACCACCTACAAGAAAAACCACCCGGCGATGCTGAAATAGGCGCTCAAGTAATTGAATGGCATCAGTTTCAAACCGGGATATATTATAAGAATCGTGAATAGAGAGATGCCCGATAAAATGGTGTTTGACACAAGCAAGTTCATGCGGAACGGGAAAAGCTGTTCCGATCTTCATTTCATGAAAAAACTGCCGTGAATCTGCCGAAAGAATTTCGCTGTGAAAATGACTTGCAAGATGTATGCCTGTCCGAGTTTTTCCAGATGCAGTAGGACCTGTTAAAACAACCAATAATGGATTATCAAAAGTCATCAGAATCATGATCGAGTCCCGACATCCGTCGATCGAGACTTTCGAGATCATCAAAATCATCCAAATGGTCTATATGTTCATCTTCCTGATCCTCATCATTTTGACCGAATGAATAGTCATAATCCGCAGATGCTCCCAATTCCTGATCTCCAAGTGAAGAAGTCGCAGCTTCTGCCAATAATCCACCAAGTTCGCTCTCGATAGCAGCCAGTTCCTCTTCATTCTCAACAATATGCTCAAGTTTGGCAATGGTGTTGATCGCTGGTAAAGGGATTTTCGGCATGACTACCTTGGGATCAACTGGTTTTTCAGGAACCTGCACAGGCTGTTCAGCTTTTTTCGGTAGTTCTCCAATTTGCTTAATACATCTGGGAAAAGAAATTGATCCTTCGGACTGAAAAATTTTAAAGAGTTCGACGTGAAAGGAGAAGTAATCGCGTCCAACGAATTCGTAAATCATCTTTTGGTGCGGGTCTTCTATATAATTTTTCAATTTCTCCGTTTTCATCAGAGGCACCGGAACCAATTCAGTAACAACCTGATCGTTATCCTCGTCATATTTTCGAATTTGTTTTTTTGCCGATTTCAGCGAAATCTCACGATCCTTTTTATATTTCTTATCTGTAATATAGAAGGAAGCCTTTTCGCACCGGAGCAGCTCGGATGAGTCGACCAAAATGTGGTGAAAATCGAGGAAAGTCTGGCTGGGTTGGATCTCTACCTCCCGTAGAAACCCGTCACTTTCTTCACATGTAACTTTAAATCGGTAAATCAGCATAGTTGTTGCATCTCAAAATCGGTTCAAAAATATAAAATTCTGCAATACCAGACACAAAAGGTTTACTGAATAGCCACGACAAGTCCGATTTTTTCGCCTTCATTGAGCATAAACCGGAATGCCGCTTCATAATCATTTGGAATTTGTCCTTCAAGAATCGCTTCTGTAATTGCTTCTTTGATTAGCCCTACCTGTTTTGAAGGTTTTATTCCGAAAGTCGTCATGATAATCTCGCCGGAAATTGGTGGCTGCCAGTTTCGGAGTTTGTCCTTTTCCTCAATTTCTTTCAGTTTTTGACGAACAACAATAAAATTACTGAGATATTTTTTCACTTTGACCGGATTTTTCGAGGTGATGTCTGCATTACACAACAGCATCAGGTCATCAATATCTTCGCCGGTCTCGAAAAGTAAACGCCGGACAGCAGAGTCTGTTACGACATCTTCGGCAAGTACGATTGGCCGCAAATGCAACAATACCAATTTGGCGACGTACCGCATTTTTTCATTCAGCGGAAGTTTAAGCCTCGAAAATATTGCCGGGACCATTTTTGCGCCTCTGAATTCATGAGCATGAAAAGTCCATCCGGTACCCTGAATAAATTTTTTTGTTACCGGTTTGGCAATGTCGTGAAGGATGGCTGCCCACCTGAGCCACAGGTTATCCGAAATGGACGCCACGTTGTCGAGTACAGCGAGCGTATGAGAGAAGTTATCCTTATGCCCTTTCCCTTCAATGATTTCAGCGCCTTTAAGTTCGCAAAACTCCGGGAAGATAATATTTAGCAAACCAGTTTCATCAAGAAGCATAAACCCTGCCGATGGCGTCTTTGCCAAGAGGATCAGGTTAAACTCTTCAATGGTGCGTTCCATGGAGACAATTCTGATTCTTTCAGCATTTCGTTTGATGGCTTCGAGGCAAACCGGGTGAATGGCGAAATTCAATTGTGTGGCAAACCTGATAGCGCGCATCATCCGCAAGGGATCATCCGAAAAGGTGATATCAGGATCAAGAGGCGTACGAATGGTTTTCAATTTCAGATCCTCAACGCCATTAAAGGGATCTATCAGCCTGCCATAATGCTCCGGCGTAAGATCAATAGCCATGGCATTTATAGTAAAATCCCGGCGGTTCTGATCATCCACTATGGTACCATCTTCCACAATAGGTTTTCGGGAATGGAGACGGTACGATTCCTTACGGGCGCCAACGAATTCTATTTGCCAACCTTGATAGCTGAACATGGCAGTCCCGAAATTCTTAAAAAATTTAACCGGAATGTCTTCCCCGATACGATTGGCAACCTTATGAGCAAAGTCAATGCCGCTGCCAAGTACTACAATGTCAATATCTTTCTTATTATCACGCTGTAACAACAAATCTCGTACAAATCCGCCGATCACAAATACCTGCAGACGCGCTTCATCGGCAACCTGTGAAACGATTTGAAAGATAGGGATTGTGAGATGGTTTTTCAAATGACGAGGTAGCGAGGCAGTGAAATGGCGAAATTAGGAAATACCCTTAAGATGAAATTGTGGAATAGCATTTTGCAAATGTAAAGAAATGAAGTCTAAATTTCAGTTAAAAATTTGCGTTGACGGTATTGGGAATTTTGCGCGGAGTTGTATCTTTGGCATCAAATTGTTAATCATTTAACTAATTAAAAATTCAAAATTTTATGGCAAAAAGAACAATTGTTGCGATGCCCGGCGATGGTATCGGGAAAGTGGTACTTGATGAGGCAATCCGCGTATTGGATGCTGTCGGTTTTGATGCGGAATACGTTCATGGCGATATAGGATGGGAGTGCTGGCGCAAGGAAGGAGATCCATTTCCTGCCCGCACACAGAAACTGTTAGAGCAGCATAAAATCGGACTTTTTGGCGCTATTACGTCTAAACCCAAAGATAAGACAGAGGCTGAGCTGGCGCCCGAACTGAAAGGCAAGGGTTTTGTATATTACAGCCCGATAGTTAGTATGCGGCAGAAATATGACCTTGATATCTGCATGAGACCGTGTAAAACTTTTAAAGGAAACCCACTGAATTTTATTCGACGGGGTTTCGGCGGCGTTATTGAAGAGCCTATTATTGACACCATGATTTTCCGTCAGAATACTGAAGGATTATATGGCGGCGTTGAATGGACAAATCCTCCGGATCAGGTATATGACGCGCTGATGACCCATAAGAAATTCAAAGAAAATTTTGCCTGGTGTCCGCGCCCTGATTTGGCTGTTTCGACACGTATTTTCACCAGAAAATATACAACCCGTATTGTAAAAGCAGCTTTCGAATATGCGAAATCGAGGGGTATTTCTACTGTCACCGTTTGCGAAAAGCCAAATGTAATCAGAGAAACATCTGGCATGATGCTGAAAATTGCTCAGGAAATGGCGAAAAATGAATATCCCGGAATCAAAGTCCAGGATACTAACATTGACGCTCAAATGATGTGGCTTACAAAGAATCCGGAAACCTACCCTGTTATTGTTGCGGGAAATATGTTTGGAGATATTGTTTCTGATGGCTTTGCAGGCTTGATCGGCGGACTTGGATTTGCATGTAGCGCCAACATAGGCCCGGAAATAGCAGTGTTTGAACCAACTCACGGTTCAGCGCCCAAATATGCGGAATTCAATCCCTCTATCGTAAATCCTATTGCAATGGTTTTGTCGGCAGTAATGATGCTCCAACACATCGGCGAGATGGAGCTGGCTGCAAAGATTTCAAAAGCTGTAGGAGAGTTGATTGAAGAAGGAAAGGTTAAAACCTACGATATGATGAAACTCGCTGGAAATCCTGATGTATTCAGTAAAGGAGCAGTTACGACACAGCAGATGGGAGACGCAATAATTAGTAAAATAAAATAGCAGGATTGCAAGGTAGCGAGGCAGCAAAATATTTCGCTACTCCGCTACCTCGCTATTGCGCTACATAGACAAAGATATATGACCAACGAAATAATAGCCCTCTGGCCGGAGTTATTGTGGATCCAGGATTCTGATCTCCGTGAAAAAACATCCAAAACATGGGAACTTGCGCTTGAGAGAAGCGTACTTTCCCCCGACGACCTAAATAACATCCCATTTACCCTACTTGCAGGACCTGACCTGAAGGTTTCCTTTATGGCACATAAACGCTGTGTGGTTCATGTGGCGCGGGACGCCGGAAACAAGATGAACGAGTTCTTCAAGGATGAACTCCCGGTTAATATGGACATTCTGATTGCAGGCGCCATTCTGGCTGATGTAGGAAAATTACTCGAATACGAACTGGATTCCAACGGAAAATCATTTCAGGGAAAATATGGAAAATACCTGCGCCATCCTTTTTCAGGCGTTTCGCTCGCTGAACAATGCGGCGTTCCATCAGCGGTATGCCATATTATTGCCACTCATGCGGGTGAAGGCGACATGGTAAAACGAACCGTTGAAGCCTATATCGTTCATCATGCTGATTTTATGACTTTTGAGCCTTTCAGGGAAAGACTTAAATAAATGATTGAAATGATTGAAATGATTGAAATGATTGAAATGATTGAAAGTCGGTAAGCATATCGTGAAAATTGGAACCCCTCAGGCAGCCATTACTATACAGGCTTTTGGGATAGTTCGAAGAAGAAAGTAATTGAATTGTTGTTCACATTTTCCAAACCCGGAATACCCGTAGGTTAAAAACATAAACTTTCAATCATTCAACCAACCAATCAATCTTTCAATCAATCTTTCAATCAATCTTTCAATCCACCTTTCAATCAATCTTTCAATCAATCTTTCAATCAATCTTTCAATCAATCTTTCAATCAATCTATCTATCAACCTATCTTTCAATCAATCTTTCAATCAACCATTAACGACATGAATATAATAGAAAAAATTATCGCAACTCATTCTAATCAGGCGGTTGTAAAACCAGGGGATATTGTTGATGTTTTCATTGATACACGTGCTGCGCGTGATTTCGGAGGAGCCAATGTGGTGAAAAACCTCATGGATAACGGACTTTCAGTTTCCGACGCCTCGAAAACCATCTTTACATTCGATTGCAACCCTGGTGGATCTGACCAGAAATATGCAGCCAATCAGCATTACTGCAGACAGTTTGCCCGTGAAAACGGCATACGCGTTTACGATGTTGATGCAGGCATAGGCACTCATCTTGCTATTGATAAAGGAATGTCCTGGCCAGGCAGCACATTTGTTTCTACCGATTCCCATGCCAATATAATGGGCGCAATTGCTTCTTTCGGTCAGGGTATGGGCGATCAGGACATTGCCGCTGCCTGGGCTAAAGGAGCTGTTTGGTTCAAAGTTCCCGCTTCGGTTAAAATCATTCTTTCGGGAAAAAGACCTGACGGACTTTCAGCCAAAGACATTGTTTTGAACCTTCTATCGATTTTCGGAGCCAATAAACTTCTTGGGTATTCTGTGGAAATTTATGGCGAAGAGACCAAAAAATTCAACCTTGCCGAGCGGATCACAATTTCATCCATGGGAACTGAAATGGGGGCAATTATAATCTTATTCCCCACTTCGCCTGCTTTGCTTGATGAACTCCGGCATATTACCGGAAAAGATTATACATCAATGGTTGCAGATTCAGATGCAACCTATTTAAAAACCATCGAAATTGACATGAGCGAATTCGTGGTGATGGTTGCAAAACCTGGACATCCGCACGATGACACTTCGATTGAAACGGTGAGAAATCAAAAAATTGATTCAGGTTTCATCGGAAGTTGCACCAATGGGCGTATTGAGGATTTGCGTGTTGCCGCTGCCATTTTGAAAGGACGAAAAGTGGCGCCAGGCGTTGTTCTGAAGATTGTTCCAGCTACCGATGCAATTTGGACAAAAGCCATGAACGAAGGTCTGATTCAGATTTTCAAGGAAGCCGGCGTGATGGTTTCCAATGCCGGATGCGCCGGATGCGCCGCCGGTCAGGTAGGTCAGAATGGACCCGGCGAGGTGACTATTAGCACAGGCAACCGCAATTTTGAAGGAAAACAAGGCAAAGGTTTTGTTTATCTCGCTTCTCCTGCCGTTGTTGCAGCTTCGGCGGTTGCAGGCTTTATTACAACCCCCGACCAGATTCCTGACAAACCGGCTCTCTTCTCCCCTACTGGTCGTAAATCACCTGTAACCTTACAGGAAAAAGCAAAAGCTGAAAAACCGACTACAATCGAAGGCAACGTTTGGATCATTCAAAAAGATGATATTGATACAGATATGATTTTCCATAACAGGTATCTGACTATTACCGATATTAAAGAGATGGGACAGTATGCGTTTGACAATCTGAAAGGATTTGAAGATTTTGCAAAAAAGGCAAAAACTGGCGATATCGTTATCACTCAGAAAAATTTCGGCGCTGGAAGCTCAAGACAGCAGGCGGTTGATTGTTTTCTGTCGCTTGGGATTAGCTGCATACTGGCTGAATCTTATGGCGCTATTTACGAACGGAATGCCATAAATGCTGCAATGCCCATCCTCACATATAACCCGGAAATTATTAACCTGGTGGAACTTCAGAACGGCGATCCGATAAGAGTTGATTTTGTAACTGGTACATTAACCAATCTGCGAAACCAAAAAACCACTCAGGTTGACAAGTTCTATGCCGCTCAATTAGCGATATATAAGAATGGGGGACTGTTGTAGTTGGCAAGTTGGTAAGTTCGTAAGCTGGTAAGCTGTTGAAATAGTTAGAAATGTTACGAACTTGCCAACTTACCAACTTGCCAACTTGCCAAGTTACCAACTTACCAACTTGACAACTTACCAACTCACGAATTTGCCAGCTTTCTTAATTTCCATCTTCGATGTGACCACAGATAGTACCTTGGATCTTCAATAATAACTTTTTCGAGGGATTGCATAAACCGGCGGGTGATTTCGCCGGTTTTTGTTTTTGAAGGGTCGGCTTCCAGCATTTGAAAGTCAATTGTGTAATATCCACGTTTTACCTTTTTTACATAAGCAAAAACAACCGGAAGATCATGAATTCGGGCATATTTTTCCGGACCATGAAGAGTAGCGGTTTCCTGGTTCATAAAGTCAACCCATAAGGCTAACCTTGGACTTGACGGACTCTGATCAGCGACCATATAATAAATAGCAGGCTCACCCCAGTCAGTTTTGAAGGTATCAGAAGTGTTGGCGATAGATGCGAGTTTCGACCGTCCTTTTACCCTTGTTTTCTGTACATAATCATCAATCAATTTATTTGAAAGCGGTTTGTAAAAACCAACCGGTTTATGTTTGAGTTGGCTGCCGCTGGCAAGTCCGCCCCACTCCCAATTACCGTAATGACCAGCCACACAGATTACCGATTGTCCTTTCCTGTATAATTCATCAAGAAACTCAGTGTTATAGTACTTGTACCGTTTAACTACAGCCTCTTCAGGCATCGTAAAAGATTTTAAACTTTCTATGAGCATATCTGACAGGTGATGGTAAAATGCCATTGCAATCCTTGCAATCTCCTTGTCTGACTTATCAGGAAATGATTTCCTTAGATTTTCAAAAACCACCTTCTTTCTATATCCGACAAGGTAATAGATTACATAAAAAACCAGGTCGGCAAAACCAAATAACGCAGAAAACGGAATGAACCGAAAGACCAAAATAAAAAACCGGAAAAGATAGAAAGTAATGCGATCCATTGGATTTATATAAGAAATGAATAGGAGCCGACAAAGTTAATCTTTTATACTGAGCTTAAAAATGCTGTATTTTTGCGTTAAAATCCTTCACAAATGCTAATCATCAAACGCCGCCACACTGATCCCTACTTTAATCTCGCTACGGAAGAATATGTGCTGAAGAATTTCGATGAAGACTCATTCATGCTCTGGCGGAATGCACCCTCGATAATCGTAGGGAAACATCAGAATACTCTGGCTGAAATCAACGTGGAGTATGTTAAACGCAACAACATTCCTGTGGTTCGCAGGCTCAGCGGCGGCGGAGCTGTATTTCACGATTTGGGGAATCTGAATTTTACCTTTATCCAGCAGGGGAAGGATGGAAATCTTATAGATTTCAGGAAATATACAGATCCGATCATCGAAGTACTCCAGAAAATCGGTATTGCTGCACAGTTTGAAGGCAGGAACGACCTTACCATTGAAGGCAGGAAATTCTCAGGGAATGCCGAACATATCTGGAAAAACAAGGTGTTGCATCATGGAACTCTTCTGTTTTCGGCACACATAACCGATCTTTCCCTCGCGTTGAATGTTGATCCCCTGAAATTTCAGGGTAAGGCAGTAAAGTCGGTGCGCAGCCGGGTTACAAACATCAGTGAACATCTTATTGAGCCAATGGAGGTGATGGAGTTTGCCACTCTAATCCAGGATCATATTGCAAAGAAATACCCTGATGCAAAAATGGTTGAACTTTCATCAGATGATCATGACAAAATTCATGAGCTCGTCAGAACCAAATACAATACCTGGGAATGGAATTTCGGCTACTCCCCAAATTACAATTTCCGTAAAGTGTTGCGTACCGATAAAAGCGGAACCATCGAATTCGATCTCGATGTTATGAATGGAACCATCCTTCTGATTAAAATCTTTGGCGATTATTTCGGACGTCTTGATCCGGAAGAACTGGAAATAGCTTTGACCGGCGTTTCACATAACGAAGAAGCTATTCTCATTGCTCTCACTCCTTTTAACATTGGAGATTATTTTAATTTTCTGACCCTGGAGGAGTTTATGACGGGGTTGTTTTGATTGAATGGAATATAAAGATTGAGAAGATTGTGAAGATTGAGAAGATTGTGAAGATTGAATTCTAAAGCATTACTCTCTCGTTTTTCCGTGGAATTTGGAACCTGGAACCTGGAATTTTAAAGGTCGGTTTTATCCCGTTCTGGGTATAATGAACACTTTATCTTATTCAGATTTATTTTTCAGGGCGGCGCTTTTCAATAAAAAATAGCCCGCTAAACCGGCTGCGGAGGAGGCGAGAAGGATAGCAATCTTTGAGCTGTTTACCAGCATAGGCTGGTCAAAAGCAAGGAGTGTTATAAAAATGGACATTGTAAAGCCGATTCCACCCAGAAATCCGACCCCCACAAGATGCTTCCATCCACTTCCCGCCGGTAAGGAACACAAGCCAAATGCAACGCCGAGAAGTGAAAAAAGGACTATCCCCAGAGGTTTGCCAAGAAAAAGTCCCAGAATTATTCCAAGGGTCAAAGGTTCTCCGAGGCCAAGATACCAGCCCGTTCCGAGGATCAGTCCTGTGTTTGCAAGGGCAAAGAGCGGAAGAATAATAAAGTCCACTGGCTTATGAAGAACATGCTGCATTATATATGATGGGGATTTAACGCCTCCATCGCCATAAGGAATGGCAAAAGCGAGTAGAACTCCTGCAATGGTAGCATGAATTCCCGAATGGAGCATGAAATACCACATAGCCACTCCTCCCAGCAAATAGGGTAACAGATTATACACTTTCAGCCTGTTTAATCCGACGAGTGCAGCGAATATGGCAAGTGAAATGAATAAATTTGAAATAATCAGAGTTTTTGTATAAAAAATCGCGATTATAATAATTGCGCCCAGATCGTCCATCACTGCCAGGGCTGTAAGAAATATTTTCAGGGAATCGGGAATTCTGCTTCCGAGCAGGGAGAGAATACCGATGGCAAAAGCAATATCGGTTGCCATTGGAATTCCCGCTCCAGACTGAGTTGGAGCGCCATAGTTGAAAAGTAAAAAGATACCTGCCGGTAGTAACATTCCACCAACAGCTCCGAAAAAAGGGAGAGAAGCGCTTTTCAGACTCGATAATTCCCCGGTATATATTTCACGTTCCAATTCAAGCCCGATGAGAAGAAAAAATATAGCCATAAGGCCATCATTAATCCAGTGGACAATTGAATTACCAGCAAATTCCCAATGCCAGAAATCAAGCCACACATTCTGAACCGGCGAGTTAGCAAGAATTAATGAGACCACGGTACAGAAGATCAGTACCAGACCTCCCGCTTTTTTATTTCGGAAAAATTCGTGAAATAATCGTGGTAGCGCAATTTCCATCGTTGCTAATTGCTTTGTGTGTCAAAATGAAAAACCAAACTGATAAATAAATGCACTATAATAAGGCGATTCACTTTTATTATAGAGGAAATCATATAGCGCCGATATATTGATTCCAAATCGCCGTCCCAGCCTGATGTTAAAGCCAGCCCCGATAAACCATGAATCAACATATCTATTATTCCATGTAAACGAAACAGGACTCACATTTACCTCGGTGAGATACTGGTTACTGAGTCCCTGATAAGCCGTCCACAGATAAAAGAATTTTAACAACCGGGCTTTTGCAAACACCTGTCCACCGAAGCCATTAAGGCTCGCTTCAACATCTTTGCGATAAGTGAAAACGTACACAGGTCCTGCGCCAACTGAAAATATTTTCGGGAATTTATAAGAGATCAGGATGCTGGCGTTGAAAAACACCTGCTGTGTATTCACCCAGAAACTTGTGTTAAAATCCCAGTCTATCCGGTCTTTCAGCGGGCGGTTATCCTTGCGAACATGTGAAGTCTGTTGTTTTTGAACAGGTTGGACTTGTGTAGTTTCAACAGCCCGCTTCACACTGTCGCGTTTGATCAGGTTGGCGGTACTGTCAGGTCGTACCGGTACCTGGCTGTAAGCGGCAATCCCGGTTATGATTATTGCGATCAGAAATGTCAGGCGTTTCATGTTTTTTGTCTAATTATTAGTCCCGTTCATATCTTGTCAAACGATTCCTGGTAATTCTCAACTCCTCCTGCAACGAATCTAATTTTTCAAGTAGATGTGAGATTGCTTCAATTCCTTCGAGGTTTATATCAAGATCGTAATGTAGCCGGATCATCTTTTCCAATGGCTGTATTTGCTCTATGAATATGTACCTCGTCTCATCAATTGTTGTAATTCTGACAAGTCCGAATTCATCCAGCGATTCAATAAATGAGAACTCAATATTATAATGCCGACACAATTGGTGCAGCGGGATAAGATTTTCATTTTCCATGCCCGGATATTTTTTGAAGTTCCCTGAATAGCGTTTTTTCCTTTTCCGAAAGATGAACGGGAGTTTTTATCTGCCACGTGATATAGAGATCGCCAAATTCGCCCTCTTTTTTATAAACCGGGAAACCTTTCCCCTTCAGTTTAACCTTTGTTCCGTTCTGGGTTTCGGGTTTGACTTTTAGCTTCACGGCTCCATCGAAGGTTTCAATGGTGATTTCGCCGCCCAGTAAGGCTGAATACAGGTCGAGAGGCTGCTCTTTATGCAGATCGTCGCCTTCCCGCCTGAACCCGGCGCTGTTTGAGATGGAAAAAGTGATAAACAAATCTCCGTTAGGACCGCCGTTAACACCTTCGCCGCCATGACCGGCAATTTTGATGGTTTGTCCGTTTTCGATACCGGCAGGAATAGTCATTCGGATATTTTTCCCGTTCACCGTCAGCGTTCTTTTATGAGTTTCGTAAGCATCGCGGAGATCAAGACTTAATTCGGCATTATAATCCTGCCCTCTGAATTTAGATTGGGTTGATTGCCGTCCGCGCTGAGCGCCGCCGAATAAAGATTCAAAGAAATCCGAAAAATCGCGATCTTCAAAATTTCCCGAAGGATCAAAGCCCTCAGCAGGTTTGCGGTATCCATGGCGGGGACCAGACGGCTGCTCATATTCCCCTCCATGTTTCCAGTTACTTCCATACTGATCGTATTTTTTTCGTTTTTCCGGATCGCTCAGCGCCTCATTGGCTTCATTGATCTTCTGAAATTTGGTCTTAGCGCTTTTATCGTTTGGATTCAGATCAGGATGATGCTTACGCGCAAGCCTGCGATAAGCCTTTTTGATATCAGCCTGCGTGGCATTTTTATCAAGTTCGAGTATCTTGTAATAGTCTATGAATTCCATGTTGTTAATTTCACGGGGGTAAAAATACGAAAACTATTGGATTCTAATAACAGTTGATGCTTGACGAGCAGGGGCGTCCAAATTCATTCCAATGAATTTGCAGTCACTTTGAAAAGCGGTTAAAAAAAATCAAAATTTGGCAGAAGCCTGGTATATCAATAACTTGAATTGCCACATCCTTAAGGTAGTGGCAATTGATATCCAGATAGTTACTGGATTTTAGTCCAAATTGTTTCCTTTTCGGAGTAGGCTCTTATTTAGAATATCACCTTTGGGGGAAAACTGAACTTCATAACTTTCAATGCCCTTTTTCAAATCCATTTCATAGATCAACCCTCTACCGGGTGTTTCAACCTTCGCAATCTCAGAAATTGTAAACAAGGGAAAGTTTTTGGCGACAGCGGAAGCAACCTCCTTTGGCAAACCGGTTTCTTTCATTACGGTTTCCGTTTCCAGCCAATTTCCAGCAGCGTCAAAATTAGCCGACATTTCAACTCCTTTTCCCTTGAAGTTGATTTCATAGTCTTTCTTCTCCATTTCATACTTAATATCTATTGCCGCAGGAAACTTCTTGGCAAAGGATTGTTTAACCGGCGCCGGGACTTTATCTGGAGTTACTTTTTGTGAAAACCCCAGGAGGCTGATGAACAGACTTGCTGATAGCAATACAGTTATCTTTTTCAAAAAAAATTTATTTGATTAGTAAAACAATAATGTTATTTTTTTGATTTTCCGATAAATATCCACCTCAGCAATGTCGGAAATACAAAGAGCAGCAAAGGCATGGCGATTACAAAACCTCCGATTACTGCGATAGCGAGAGGTTGCTGCATCTGGGCGCCAACTCCAATACCAAGCGCCAACGGGGTAAGAGCAAGAATAGCGCCGATGGCGGTCATAAGTTTGGGACGGATCCGCAACGAAATGGCATAGCGGATAGACGCATCCACGTTGTCGGATGATGATTTCATGTTTGCCCAAAACTGATTGACGGTGAAAATGGCGTTTTCTGCAATGATTCCAACAATCATGATAATTCCGGTGTAACTGCCCACGTTAAGCTGAATTCCGGTAATGAACAAAGCCCATATACAACCGGAGATGCCAAGAATGGAAATAAAAATGACCAGCAGCGAAATTCTGAAATCGCCGAAAAGAAAGAGCAATACCGAAAACACCAGCACAGTGGCAGCCAGCAGGATCATCAGCAACTCACTGAATGATGCCTGCTGTTGCGCCCATGTGCCGCCATACACGAGATAATACCC
>JBAXRP010000053.1:0-20418 GCA_037131145.1 Bacteroidota bacterium | reverse complement strand
GAATTCTGCGGATATTTCATGAAATATTGAGTGACAATGCCACTCCATTGACCCGAACTATCCTTAAAACGAATGTTGATCACATGAAAACCAATGGTGGCTGAGCTAAGGTTCAAATTGGTTGAAAGATGGTAAGATTGTGATGGCGTTACATTTTGAGTGACTTTGCCGGTAAAATTATCATCAACCCAGTATTCGTAGGAGGTTACTTGCTTTGTAGTTGGGGAATTCTGCGGATATTTCATAAAATATTGGGTGAGAACGCCACTCCATTGGTTTGCTACATCGGCAAACCGAATGTTCAGCAAATGAAAGCCAACGGTAACCTGGCTCAGGGGAAGGACTGTTGTAAGATGAAAGGTTTGAACCGGCGCGATCGGCGTAACAACCTTATTTGCTACATTATCATCAACCCAGTATTCATACTTCTTAATTTTATTCTGGGCATAAACAGCAGGGAAAATATGTAGCATGATTATCCAAAGGAGTATCTTTTTCATCACCTTACCTTTTAGCGGTCCTGTGCAGATACTTTTATGTCAATTGATAAGTTTCCGGTCGGGCTTAATACCGTGCCAATCGTTTGTGAACTTATGTGCGGATTAAACGGCACTGCGCCATCTTTATAAGGAAAAGGTGTGCCGAAAATGCCAACATCAGTGCCATCGCCTCCGGCATTTTTGCCAGGACTGGTTGATTTAAGGCGGTAATTGTTGGAGTAAGAAAAATTGGTTGTTGTAGCATTGACGAAAGTATTTACCGCCAACTGATAATAGATATTATTGGTGCATGTATTTGTCGAACCGCACGTAACGAATCCCATAATAGTAGAAGTGGAACAAAACAGGTTATTATTATATACGTTGTAGGTTCCAAGGCTGATGGTAGCGCTTGAATTGGTTATTATTATGTTGTTGTTGAAAATAGACCCGGAGGCGCCGGTAGTAAAGTTTGACGACACATAAAAAATGTTGTTTAGAAATGTTGCCATGACGTTATAACCCATGTCAAGATAAAAGATGTTTTTTTCAAATACTGTCAGAAAAGCGGTACCCCCAACAGCGCTAACAATAACATTTTCCCGGATAATAGTGTTTTGTGGATTCCCTATAGTAGCATAGTCTGCGGTAAAAGTTAATGCATTAATTTTGCATCGTTCAATTCTAAAATTATTTACAATTGCAGACTGATCGTGGGCGCCAAAGGCAACGCTTTCGAGATAACAACCGCTGATACTTCCACTGTCAGCCCCGGGGAAAATATTTATTGAAGTATTGATACGGGTAGTCGTTGTTGCAGTAGTGGAATCGGGGTAATGGCCAACACCGACAATGATTAATCGTTTTGAAAGGCTAATACCTCCTGTAAACAAGATAGCTCCTCCCGGGAGGTATATGGTATCTTTAGCGTAGGCAGCCGCAATTGCTGCATTAATATTTGGGAAAAATGTTGAAATCCCATTGTGAACAACGGTGATTTTAAAGCCTGCCTGGCCGTTAACAATCTGAATCAATCCCAACGCGAGGATCGAAATCATTGCGAATTTTGTAAAAGTTTTCATCTTTTTCATTTTTTAGGATTTGTTAATGGATTCACTGGATTTTTATAGGATGTTGAATAAAAGATAATCGTTCTTGCGGCGATATCTTGATATTTTCAGATTTGTAATATGCCCGTTAAAAATACGAATTTTTGCGCAAATCCTGAAAATAAAACGAAGCCGGAAAAGGCTTTCTCGATAATAAAATCCAATATCAAATTGGGTGTAAAGTTTTATTGAATCGGTGGGGATGGTTTGTATGGACACAACACAGAGCTAACCAAAAGATTAGACCAGGAGAATTTGGTTTATGTTTTGGATGTACACAAAGACGAGCTGATTTATAATGAAAACCAATGGGATAAAGTTGAAGTCCGACTTAAAATTGTACTTTTGCTCCAAACAGAATCTCCATGAAAATCAGAATGCTTCTCTTAGTTATGCTGATTGTTCAGCAAACTTACTGCCAGTTTTCAAAGCCCGGCGGCTTACAACCTGCTGATTTTGATACCATGCCCACCCTTCTCTGGAAGTTCAAAACCAATGGACCGATAGTGGGTTCACCGGTTATTGACAAGGGAATCGTGTTTGTTGGCAGCCTCGATAGTACATTGTATGCCCTCGATCTGGCAACCGGTAAAGTGAAATGGAAAATGCCAACAGGCGGTCCTATCCGGTCATCAGTTTGCATTGCTCAGCAACGATTGTTCCTGCTGAGCGCCGACGGAGTTTTGTACCGCATGGACAAAGATTCGGGCATGGTGAATGGCTTTTTCCAAACCATGAACGGCTACATGGGCGACCGTCAACATGATTATGCCGATCATTATAATTCGACTCCTGTGATTTTGGATTCAACAATATATTTCGGTTCGGGCGAGTATATATACGCGCTTTCAATAAACGATGGTTATCTTCAGTGGACATGCAAAACCGACAATATGGTTCATACACGGCCTGCCATTAGCGCAGGCTGGCTTTATGCCGGTTCATTTGACGGAAATCTCTATGCCGTCAATTTAAAAACCGGCAACCCGGGTTGGAAATTTAAATCAACGGGAAATTATTTTTTCCCAAAAGGGGAAGTTATGGGAAATCCGGTCGTCGCTTCGGGAATGGTCTTTGCCGGCGCCAGAGACAATAACCTCTATGCCGTTGATGTAAAAGGCGGTTTCTGCACCTGGATGAAGCAGTTCCCATTTGGCTGGGCATTGCCAATAACGGTGAACGATTCTGTAATCTATGTTGGGACCTCCGACGATCGCGAATTGTATGCACTCGATATCCGGTCGGGGAGAGAAGTGTGGAAGACAAATGCTGGTTTTAACATTATTGGCGGGGTTGCTATTGCATCGCGTATGGGATATTTCGGAACTCTGGCAGGCAAAATTATTGGCGTCGCTCTCCGCACAGGTAAAATAAAATGGGCAATTGAACTCGACAGCTACAAATCAAATCGCAGCGCCTGGTTAAAAGACGATAATTCCTTTAGAGACGATATCGCTAAACTTATCAAAACACCGCTCGATTTATTGAAAATGTATTCCCAACTGGGTGGTATATTTGGAACGCCGGCTTTGGAAGGCGATAAACTTGTAGTAGCAGCTTATGATGGCTGGATTTATTGTTTTTCAAAATGACAAATTGGGGTGAACGGCGCTTCCCGATGAAAATTCGAAATATACTCAAAACGGGATAAAACTGCGCATTGAAAAAATTCCAAGCTCAAATTTCAAGTTCCAAATCCCAGAAGAAAAACTATAGAAAGTAATGGTTTAATAATCCTTAAAAGCAAGGATTTGGAATTTGAGACTTGGAATTTTAAACTTGGAATTTGCGATTAGAATGTCCCAATTTAACTTGTTTGCCTTATATTTACTCAGTCTGGACAACAAATTTCTGAAATAAAGATTAGGATATCGATCAGAATAATCTGGAGGGTTCGAGTATCGCCGGCATTTCATTCTGCGGAGAATTTACCAGCGTTGAAACCGGATATGCCTCCATCAGTTCTGCCGGATATGGTTTCAGCAGCCCCTGCAAAACCGAATCGAATTTCGAGTTTATCCAGCGTCCTTCATCTTCACGGTGCAAAATAACCGGCATACGATTGTGGATTGGCGTCATCAATTCATTCGGAATTGTTGTAATAATGGTAAAGGAATGAATCGCTTCTCCATCGCCTGAAAGCCATTTGTCCCATAAACCTGCAAAAGCAAAAGGCTCGCCGTTTTTCAACCGGATGTTGAATGGAGTTTTTACCCGGTCGGCACGCCATTCAAAGAATCCGGTTGCGGGCACGAGGCAGCGACGGTTCTTAAAGGCATTCCTGAAAGAGGGTTTTTCGGCTACAGTTTCACCACGCGCATTTATAAGTTTGTTCCCAATGGCAGAGTCCTTTGCCCAGTATGGAATCAACCCCCAGTGAAGGAACTGCAATTGTTCCGGCGTTTCGTTGGCAATAACCGCAAGATTCTGGGTTGGGGCGCAATTGTACCGCGCCTTATAAATGGCTGTTTGCACTCTGACGCCGAAACGCTCACGGATTAGCGCGTCCTCTATGACAAATGAAAACCGCCCGCACATTGTTTTTATTTTTAATGTGTAAAGGTAGGCAACTATACTCAAAACGGGATAAAATTATTCACTACTTTTGTCGCCAGGAAATATAACAAACCCATGAAGCATATTAACATCACAATCCGTGGAAAAGTTCAGGCTGTAGGCTTCAGGTTTTCGGCAATGGAAAAAGCTTTCCACTGTGGAATTAATGGGTTTGCAAAGAACAATGGCGCTGATACAGTTTTTATTGAAGCGGAAGGAACGCCGGAAATGCTCGATACGTTTGTGGCATGGTGCCATCGTGGACCAATGGGCGCCCGTGTTGAAAATGTGCTGGTTGAGGAATCTCCAATAAAGAATTTCTCTTCATTCGATATTGTCGGACGTGATTTTGTGTCTGAATAATTCATTTACCAGCCACCACGATCACAATCTCGCCTTTCGGCGGATGATTTTCAAAATGAACCTTGAGTTCTTTCAGCGAGCCTCGGATTGTCTCTTCAAACATTTTACTCAGTTCCCTTGAAACGCTTGCGTAGCGGTCGTCGCCAAAATATCCGGTGAATTGAACCAGCGTTTTAACCAGCCTGTGAGGCGACTCATAAAAAATCATGGTACGCGGTTCCTCTGCCAGGGTTGTTAACCGCGTATGTCTGCCTTTTTTAACTGGCAAAAATCCTTCAAAAACGAACTGGTTGGCAGGAATCCCGGAGTTTACAAGAGCGGGAACAAATGCCGTAGCGCCTGGCAAACATTCAACGGTTAAACATGCTTTTATGCATTCCCTAACCAGCAGATACCCCGGATCGGAAATTGCCGGCGTTCCGGCGTCGCTTACCAGGGCGCAGGTTGCCCCGTCGCGCATGCGTTCGATGATGTTCTCAATGGTTTTATGCTCATTGAATTTATGGTGAGGAATAATCTTTTTGTCAATACTGTAATGTTTAAGAAGGTTTCCTGAAGTGCGCGAATCTTCGGCAAGGATAAAATCAACCTCTTTCAGAGCCTTAAGGGCACGAAGGGTTATGTCTTCGAGGTTTCCAATTGGCGTTGGAACGATGTATAAATTTGGAGGAGGTCGCATATTTGCAGGGTTGGTCAGGCGTTCATCACAAGTTTAAATCCTACGCCATGAACATTTATCAACTCCACCCTCGGATCGTCCTTGATATATTTTCGGAGTTTCACAATATAAACATCCATGCTGCGGGCATTGAAATAGCTGTCGTCATTCCATACTTCAGTCAATGCAGTGGGGCGGTCAAGCACCTTGTTGGCATGTATGCACAACAACCGCAGAAGTCCGGCTTCCTTCGAAGTGAGTTTCTGCTCCTTTTTCCGGTTAGTGAGCGTTTGCCTGTTGAAGTCGAAAACGTAACTTCCGATCTGAAAAATATTTTCAACAGCGCTACTTTTCGAGGTATCATCTGTACGCCTGAGGATTGCCTGTATGCGCAACAATAACTCCTCCATGCTGAACGGCTTTGTCATGTAATCATCCGCGCCGATTTCAAATCCTTTCAACTTGTCCTCCTGAAGCGCCTTGGCTGTAAGAAACAAAATCGGAATTTTTTTATCCATTGCCTTAATTTCCGCTGCCGCAGAGAAACCGTCTTTCACAGGCATCATAATATCGAGGATGCAAAAGTCATACGCCCCAGGCGCAAATGCATCTATGGCTTCCTGCCCATTGCTGCAAAGTGTGGTAGTATAACCTTTGACTTCGAGGTAATTTTTCAGGATATTCCCAAGATTCCGGTCATCCTCTGCCAACAGTAAACGGGTTTGCATTGATTTGGGTTTTTATTTATAAGCAAGGCAATATACGATTTATTCCTTTATCACAAAAGGCAGAAATACCTTGAATTTAGTGCCTTTGTTCACTTCGCTTTCCACACTGATTTTGCCATGATGTTCATCTACAATAGCCTTCACATAACTGAGCCCAAGTCCGAACCCCCTCACTTCGTGTATATTTCCGGTGGGAACACGATAAAGTTTGTCGAAAATTTTCTTCTGCTCCGCCTTTCCAATGCCGATGCCATTATCTTCGATTGTCAGCACAATTCCGTTGCTGACATTTTCAGTGTGAATGCGGATCGTCGGTTTTCTGGGTGAATATTTATTGGCATTGTCGAGCAAATTATAAACCAGATTTGTTATATGAACTTTATCCCCTTCTATTCGTGATCGCGACGCCATAAAATTCCGGATAATCTCACCATCCTTGATTTCTACCTGAATGCGCAGGTTCCTGATTACTGCCTGAATAATTTCGTGCAGGTCGGTTTTTTCCAGGTTCATCTTCAACTGCCCTTTGTCAATAACAGCCGTTTGAAGTATCTTTTCGGCCATACCGGCAAGACGTCTGTTTTCGTCGCGAATCATGGATATATAGTTTTCGAGCATATCTGCCGACCCGCGGAGATCCTTATCTCCCAAGGCTTCGCATGCCAGTGAAATCGTAGAAATGGGCGTTTTGAATTCATGAGTCATGTTGTTGATGAAATCGTTTTTCATCTCCGAAAGCCGTTTCTGGCGAAAAATTATTGTGATCGTATATGTAAAGGAATAAACGATTACAATTATTAGTATTATCGAAATCAGAAGCATTCCCCAAAGTTCAGTGAGTAAAAACTGTTTTTCCCGTGGAAAATAAATCAGCAGGTATTCAGGACTGGTATAAATATCGGACTGAAAAAGAACAAACGCATTTCCTTTCTCAATTAACTCTTTGCGGAAAACCGATGATCGTTCCATCAAAAATTCCTGTCGTTCAGGTTTATAAATGCAAAATTCGTAACGCGTGTCAACCCCGCGGAAATTGAGTTGAAGCCTGATCAATGAGTCCAGTTCGGGCATTGAAAGAATTGAATCATAAGGAAGATGGCGGCTGAAACTGAGAACTCGTTCATCCTGACCTGCTCTCATCGATTTTGTTTTTTCAAGGTGTTCAATTTTCTTAATCACCTTGACCATTGCTTCGTTTACACTTCTGCGGAAATTGGCTTCTTTTATAGACGAGGCGCTCTGAATCCAGTAAATTTGGATCCCCATCAACCCGATCAACGCGATGGTCATAGCAATAATTGTGATGATGATAAAACGCCGGTTCATTAGTGCAAAGGTATCGAAAAAGAGGTAGGTTGATTTAACAAACTTTAACGTAAATTAGTATTCCTTAACAAATTCCGAAGGTTACATGCCCTAATTTTGCGCCGTGCATTCATTGAAAAGAAATTTTACGGCTTTTGTTCCCGTCGAACAATTGTAGTCGTGCAGCAGGTTCAAATAAGTCTATTGGTTTAAAGTGTGTTCTCCGCAAGTGGGCACACTTTTTTTGTGGAATCAGGTTTCACAAACCCATTTCAGGTTTCAACGTTCGCATAACCACATGCTCAATCATCTCTGGATAAAACCTGTATTCAAGTTCATGAACCTTTGCAGCGAGAGTTTCCGGCGTATCGTAAGGGGTTACCGGGCATTTTGCATAAAAGATGACTTTTCCTTCATCATAATACTCATTCACGTGATGAATAGTAATTCCAGATTCGGTTTCATGAGCTGCAATAACAGCCTCATGAACCTTTTTACCATACATCCCCTTCCCGCCAAATTTCGGTAAAAGTGCAGGATGAATGTTCAATATTCTCCCCGAAAATGCAGAAAGAAGATTTGCCGGTAAAAGCCACAGAAACCCTGCCAGAATAAGGTAATCTATTCCTTTATCTAACAAAAAATTAGTAATAATTATTCCATCATTAAAGGCGTTTCTGTCAAAAATCACCGTAGGTACCCCAAGATTTGCTGCGCGGGTCAATACATAAGCCTTGGATTTATTAGAAACGACAAGGTTTATGGAGATATCCGGATGTCCGAAAAAATATTCGATGATTCGCTGGGCGTTGGAACCGTTTCCCGAGGCGAAAATGGCAAGTTTTTGCATGCTGTTCAGGTTTATCCAGTTTAACTGGGTGCAAAAATAAGCAATGCGGAGTTGGAGCGGAAAAACCTAACTATTATTTTTTTAAGTGTTTCAAAACCAGACGTCATATTTTTCTCAACTGTTAAAAATTCTTAAAATTTACCGAATCAACGAAGATTATTCTTTTCTTTGCACTCGTTTAACCCAAAAAAAATTATCATGTCTGAAATTGCAGCAAAAGTAAAAGCCATTATCGTTGATAAGCTTGGCGTAGATGAAAGTGAAGTTACTCCTGAGGCTTCCTTTACAAATGATCTTGGCGCTGACTCTCTGGATACGGTTGAATTGATCATGGAATTCGAAAAGGAATTCGATATTGCCATCCCAGATGATCAGGCCGAAAAAATCAGCACAGTTGGAGAAGCCATTGCATATATTGAAAACAACGCCAAGTAAGTTTACCATCTTATCAAAAAACCATGTCCCGGAACATTTCCGATATGGATGTATTGAAATTTAACCCCGCTCGTGCGGGGTTATCATTTAACAAGTGAACCAAAAATATTAAAAGTGGAATTAAGACGAGTTGTAGTAACTGGTCTTGGAGCGCTTACTCCTATTGGTAATACTGTTGGCGAGTACTGGAACAACCTTATCAATGGCGTTAGTGGAGCCGGGCCGATAACCCGGTTTGATGCTTCCAGATTCAAGACCCGGATTGCATGTGAAGTTAAAAACTTCAACCCCGAAAACTATTTCGATCGCAAGGAAGTCAGAAAATATGACCGCTGTTCGCATTTTGGAATTGTTTGCGCCGAACAGGCTGTTAAGGATTCGGAGCTTGATCTGAATACCATAGACTGTGACCGAGTAGGCGTAATATGGGCTTCGGGAATTGGCGGACTTGAAACATTCAGCGCAGAAGTTATGGCTTTTGCCGCCGGCGATGGTACGCCGCGGTTTAATCCATTCTTTATTCCCAAGATGATCTCCGACATTACAGCCGGTCATATATCAATGAAATATGGTTTTCGCGGTCCAAATTTTGCCACCGTATCAGCTTGCGCTTCATCGGCAAACGCCTTGGTTGATGCATTTAATTACATCCGACTTGGGAAAGCAAATGTTTTTATTGCCGGTGGTTCTGAAGCGGCAATAACAGCAGTTGGTCTGGGAGGATTTAACGCAATGCACGCATGTTCCACCCGTAATGATGATCCTATAACCGCTTCCAGACCTTTTGATAAGGATCGCGACGGTTTTGTTATGGGCGAAGGAGCAGGCGCCATGATTCTCGAAGAATTGGAACACGCGCTTGCTCGTGGAGCAAAAATCTATGGGGAACTTGCCGGAGGAGGATTATCGGCAGACGCTCATCACATGACCGCCCCGCATCCCGAAGGACTTGGAGCTATTCTTTCCATGCGCACTGCAATGGCTGATGCAGGAATCACAATAGAGCACATTGACCACATCAACACGCACGGCACTTCCACCCCTGCCGGAGATATTGCAGAACCTAAAGCAATTGTGAGTCTTTTTGGCGAACATGCCTTTCAAATAAATATCAATTCTACAAAATCAATGACCGGTCACCTTTTGGGAGCTGCCGGCGCAATAGAAGCAATTGCATCAATTCTTGCCGTTCAGAACAACATTGTTCCCCCTACAATCAATCACTTCACCGATGATCCTGAAATTGCTCAACTGAACTTCACTTTTTGGAAAGCCCAACCCCGGATTGTCAATTTTGCCCTGAGTAATACTTTTGGTTTTGGAGGACATAATGCCTCTGTGATATTTAAAAAATTTCAGGAATAAGTTGCTTTGAAATTCAGACCTTTCCGCTCGGTACGTATTGCCAATGCCGCCGATAAACAACTGTCACAAGCCATTAAAAGTATTCTCGGTTATAAACCCCGGAATATTTTTTTATACCATCTGGCATTCTTACACAAATCGGCTACCCAGGAATCTTCAAATGGATTAAAGGTTAACAACGAACGCCTCGAATTTCTTGGAGACGCCATACTTGATGCAGTTACTGCCGACTATCTGTTTAAAACATTTCCAACACGAGATGAAGGCTTTCTTACCGAGATGCGATCAAAAATCGTAAGCCGGGCTATGCTCAACAAACTTTCGCAGAAAATGGGAATTGATACCCTTATTCAACTTGACGGAAGTTCCCAGGGTGTGTTCAGATCATTCAAGGGTGACGCATTTGAAGCGCTGATCGGAGCCGTTTATCTTGACAAAGGTTACTCATTTACCCGGAAAGTTATTATTGACAGGATCATTCATCATTTTTTCAACATTGATGAATTGGTTACCCAGGAGGTCAATTTTAAAAGCAGAATAATTGAATGGACGCAGCGTGAAAGAAAGCAGGTGCAGTTTTCTGTTGTGAATGAAATAGGTGCAGGCTATAAAAAACAATATGTTGTTGAACTTTCTATTGATGGTTTAACTGTAGAACGCGGACAGGATTATTCTATCAAAGGAGCCGAGCAGAATGCCGCCGAAAAATCATGGCAAAAAATAAATTCTGCAATCATTGACCTTTGACCTGAGAATAGCTAACTTTGTTAAACTTTAGCAAAGAGCCTGCTCATGGCAAAAAAAATACTTTCCGAACACAGGTCATCTCCTGTGCTCTACACTCTTCTGGGAATTTCATGTCATTCCAGAGATTACAACATATCCTTTCATCTGAACGAAAAACTGGAACTCGGATTTACCAAAATGGATGACTACCGTGAATTTTCCTTTTTTTTCTGCCGTGACGACAACGACTTCAACTCATATTTTCTGCTTGGAAACCGCGGGCAGGAATCGGTTTTGTTTCCAGAGTTGAAACAAACAGATTATATATTCCTTGTTGAAGGTCCGCTTAAGAAAGCGCAGAAAGATAATCTAATCAAAGTGATCAGGAGTATTCAAAGCGTTCTTACCGCTTTTGAAATCAGTTTCGATACGATTAAAAACTACCACGCAATATTGAATGATCTTGAACTTCATTTTTTGAAGATTACAATGGAATCTAAAATTGCTTATTCACCATCTAAAAAACAGGAGGTATTATCATGTTCGAAGATTTAAAAAAAACAATTGACAAAGGGCTTGAGTACGCATTTATGAATGCTGAAAAACTCGCCCAGGCTG
The DNA here is from genome assembly GCA_037131145.1 of Bacteroidota bacterium. GTDB lineage: Bacteria > Bacteroidota > Bacteroidia > Bacteroidales > FEN-979 > CAIVAT01. The sequence continues at coordinate 9,226 of JBAXRP010000053.1, read as the reverse complement.
CCAAAGATCTGGCAAATGAAAACAAACTGACAAAAGAGGAGGCAAAAAAACTTTATGAACATCTGTTGTCAAAATCGGAGGAGGCAAAAAAGTCGGTAGAGACCGAACTTCAGCAACTAATTAAAAACACCCTGAAGAAAATGGAGGTTCCTACTCAGGAAGAGATTAAAAAACTTGAGGAACGTATTGCGTCCCTCGAAGCAATTAAAAAGGAGTCGTCGAGAACTAAACTCTCCCCACAAAAAGCTGCCGGTATTAAAAAGATCGTTAAGAAACCTGCAAAACCTGCATAATCTGCATAATCTGCATAATCTGCATATCGAAAGAAACAACATTCAAAAAGTTTTTATGTGAGAATATCAAAAATAGGACTGGCGGTTCATGAAATCGGCAGGGCGAGGGAAATTATCGGGATTGTAGTAAAATACGGTCTGAGCGAATGGGTGACAACGTCGGGCTTTGGAAAGTTCTTTGTATCCAAGAAACGGCTTGCCCGTATAGAACGGTACAACCAATGGGAACGAATCCGAATGGCAGTGGAAGAATTGGGACCAACGTTCATCAAGTTCGGACAAATTCTTGCCGACCGTCCCGATATTGTCCCCGAAGAGTTGCGCGTTGAACTCAAAAAACTTCAGGATGAAGCACAACCCATGCCTGATGATCTAGCTATCGCAGAAATCGAAAAGGAACTGGGAAGACCGGTTACGGAAATATTTCGCGAATTTGACGGCAATCGGCTTGGATCGGCGTCTATTGCCCAAACTTACAGGGCGGTTCTGCTAAACGGAGAAGTGGTTTGTATTAAAATTCAAAGACCCGGAATTGATAAAAAGATCGAACTCGACCTCAATCTGATGAATTTTTTTGCTGTACGCATGCAAAGGAATAATCCTGAAATGGAGGCAATCAACCTTAGCGGCGTGGTGAAAGAATTTGGGAAAACCATTAAAATTGAACTCGATTTTCATCACGAAGCCGCCAGCATTATCCGTTTCGGTCATTACTTTGAAAACGATCCCGACATAAAGGTTCCCAAGGTCTATTCCCAATATACTACACAGCGCATACTGGTTGAGGAGTTTATTCAGGGAATTAAAGTCAGCAACCTCGAATGCCTGCTTAAATCAGGAAATGATTTGAAAGAGATTGCCAAAAAGGGAATGAGACTTGTATTTGAACAGATTTTCACCCACGGTTTCTTTCATGCCGATCCGCATCCCGGAAATATTTTTGTGCTTGACGGCGACGTTATTTCGTTCATTGATTTTGGCATGATGGGTTCCCTTAGACCCGGTCACATGCAATTCCTCGGCAAGTATGTACTTGGGTATCTCGACCGCGATGCGCATGCCATGACCGAAGCTCTGATTATTGTTTCAGGAAAACGGAATTTTGCCCGTTTCAAAGATCTTGAATTTCAGATTGGCGATATGCTCGCCCATTATAAGTATTTGAGTATTGATGAGATGGATTTTTCAAAGGTGATGAACGAATCGGTTGATATTCTGGTACACTACGGCTTACGTATCCCTGCTGACATCTATCTGCTGGTAAAAGCTTTGATGGCAATCGAACGGGTTGCTGTAATGCTTCATCCGGGCATTGATTTTGCCTACGAAATGAAGCCTTATGCAATCCGGTTCATTGCTCGTCAGTTTAGTCCGAAACAATTGGTTTCGGATGTTTTCGATTCGCTCAAGGAATATTACAAACTGATCAAGGAACTTCCATCTGATCTTAATGAAATCATATATAAGATCAAGGAGGGAAGGTTTCGTACTCAAATTGAAGTGAAAGGAATGGAACCATTGATGGAGCATCTCGACAGCGCCAGCAACCGGATTTCAATTTCCATTGTACTCGCGGCGCTTATCATTGGCGCCTCAATAATTTCTCAGTGGGAACAAGTACGCTGGGTAGGCGCAGTTGTTTTCACCCTCGCGGGAATTTTCGGATTCTGGTTGCTGATAAAACTATTTCGAAGAAACAAATTTTAAAACACAACTTACCAACTTACCAGCTTACCAGCTTACCAACTTACCAACTTTTAAACCGCTCCCGTAAACTGCCTCAAAAACCTCACGTCATTTTCAAAGAAAAGCCGCAAATCTTTTATCTGGTATTTCAACATTGTTATTCTTTCGATTCCCATTCCAAAGGCAAAACCGGTGTAGTCCTTGCTGCTGATGCCACAATTATCTAATGCATTGGGGTCAACCATTCCGCAACCGAGTATTTCAACCCAGCCGGTATATTTACAAATGTTACATCCTGTGCCGCCGCAAATATTGCAACTAACATCCATTTCGCCCGAGGGTTCGGTAAAAGGAAAATAGGAAGGCCGAAGCCGGATTTTAGTGTTTTCGCCGAACATCTCTTTGGCGAAGTACATCAGTGTTTGTTTCAGATCGGCAAAGGATACATTTTTATCAATGTAAAGACCTTCAACCTGGTGAAAGATGCAATGAGCGCGCGCCGAAATAGCTTCGTTCCTGAAAACCCTGCCCGGGAATATCATCCTTATCGGAGGCTGGGTGTTTTCCATTGTTCTGATCTGTACCGAAGATGTATGAGTGCGAAGTAAAATATCAGGATTGGTGGCAATGAAGAATGTATCCTGCATATCTCGCGCAGGATGATCGGGGGTAAAATTCAGCGCCGAAAAATTATGCCAGTCGTCCTCTATTTCAGGACCAACAGCAACGGTGAATCCAATCCGCGCGAAAATATCAATAATCTGTTTTCGCACTAAGGATATAGGGTGCCTGGCGCCCAACGGTTTGAACGATGGGCGCGTAAGGTCGCCACCGGCTGATTTGGTTTCTTCATGTTCAAATTCCGCTTTAAGCTGCTCAATCTTTTGCAAAGACAAAGTTTTCAGCCCGTTGAGTTTTTGTCCTACCTCCCGTTTAATTTCAGCGGGAACGGTTTTAAACTCATCAAACAAAACGGAAACTAATCCCTTTTTACTGAGATATTTCAGGCGCAATTGCTCAACCTCGTCAAGGTTAACTGCTTTTATTGAACCTATTTCGGTTATTAACCGATCAATCCGTTCTATCATAATTTTATTTAATCACAAAACCTGAAACAATGAATATCGAATATGGAACTAAGATTATTCCACTATTTTAACCGTCATCTTTACATCCTTTAACGGACGGTCTGTTGCATCTTTCGGAACGGTAGCGATTTTTGAAATCACATCGAGACCGTCGGTAATTTCACCGAAAACGGTATAGTTGTTATCAAGAAAATGCGCACCATTTTCAGGCTCTACAATGTAAAATTGCGATCCTGACGATGCTTTGGCAGGGTTTTCACTACGGGCAGCGGCAAGAGCCCCTTTTTTGTGATTGTATGCCTTGTTAAATTCAGCAGGAACCGTATAGCCGGGGCCACCCATTCCAAGCGCCTGACCTGGCTTTGCAGTTTTTGAATCGGGATCGCCACCCTGAATCATAAATCCATTAATCACACGATGGAATAAAGTGCCATCGTAGTAGCCTGATTTTGCAAGTTTTACAAAGTTGTCGCGATGTTGCGGGGTTTCATTATAAAGAATACCCTTCATATCGCCATAGTCGGTATGAATTACGAATTTTACCACGTTCTTGTCGGTTTTAGTTTGAGACATTAATGAAAGATTAAACATAAATACTGTTGCCAGAATGGCAAGTGCGATTTTTTTCATAGTTATAAGTTTTTAGGAGTGCAATATTACAAAAAAATCAGATTGTTTTCTCCAGATAACACCTTCTGCAAAGAGGTTCATAAGCATCCATTTCTCCGAGCATGACGAGATGATCGTCCTTGATAATTCGATGCGTAAACTGCGCCAGGTCGCCGCAGTTCATACAAACTGCATGCACTTTGCTAACGTCGTCGGCAATGGCAATAAGGCTGGGCATTGGACCGAAAGGTTTACCGAGGTAATCCATGTCGAGACCGGCTACGATAACCCGAATTCCACTGCTTGCCAATTGGTTGCAAACAGATGGCAATTCACTGTCGAAGAACTGAGCCTCATCAATGCCAACTACATTTACATCATTAGTAAGAAGAAGTATCTGTGACGCCGATTGCACCGGAGTAGAAAGGATGGCATTTTCATCATGTGAAACTACATTAACCTCATCATAGCGGGTATCAATTTCGGGTTTGAAAATCTCAACTTTTTGCCGGGCGATTTTAGCCCGTTTCAGTCGCCTTATTAATTCTTCGGTTTTACCCGAAAACATTGAACCGCAGATCACCTCGATCCACCCCAGACGGTTTATTTGATTATTTTTTTCAATCTGCATCAGGAAAGGGGAAAATGTGTATTTTTATGCCTGGTTTTGCTGCAAAAGTAAGCAATTTCCAACGATAGGAAAAATGTTAATCATGCGAAAGAAGATCATCAGGGATGAGAACCGGTGGTTGCTTGAAGCAATCATAGAGGAACATGAAACCATTTGTGCACATACCGGGAAGATACCCAAAATTGAGATTGATATCCTGATGGAAAATGTCCGTAAGTTCTATGAGAATTTACGGATTCTGCAACGACTCGACGATCCGCATCTTTCCGGGGAACATGTGGACGCCCCAACTGCCGCAGTGAAGGAATATGTCGTAAAGACAGAGGAGAAATCTGTCGTTTCCGAATTTAATGTTTGTAATGAAGATATGAGCAATGGCGGCTCTCCTGAACCGCTGAAAATAACACAAAGTACAACATCGGAAATTTTCCAGTCGCCTGCAAAATCAGATGAACAACCTCCCAAATCATTGGAACCAATAGAAAAACCTACCGAACCAATAGAACAACCAACCAAACGAACCGAATTTCCTCCGTCGTTGAAACGCCCTGTAAAAACTCAGGAGATTGACTTATTTGCTCAGGAAGATCAATTGCACAGCATGAAACTACAGAATGCGAGAGAACGCGCTTTCATTCCTAAAATTTCCGGTTCGAAGATTGAAAATCTAAAATCAGCGATTTCAATCAATGAGAAGTTTATGTTTATCAACGACCTTTTCGAAGGAAACCTTCGCGAATACAATGAAACCATTGAAGCGCTGAATGGTTTTATCTCCCTTGATCAGGCGGCGGATTATCTCAATCTGATGAAGCAAAAAAACCTCTGGAATACTGGTTCAACCGCATTTCTGAAGTTAAAGGAACTTGTAGAACGGCGGTTTTAGAAATTTTCAAAATCTTTTATTATGAAAAAAATCCTGAAAATATCGGGAGTAGTTCTCGTGTCTTTCCTACTAATTCTTATTATTACTCCTTTTCTTTTCAAAGACAGGATTCAGCAGGAGATTAAAAACCTTGCCAACAAAACATTAAAAAGTGAAGTGAATTTCGGTGAAATGAAACTCTCCTTTTTCAGCCATTTCCCGAATCTCTGCCTCACCCTCACCGATTTTTCGCTGAAATCAGCGCCTCCATTTAATAACGACACGCTCATCAGCGCAAAAGAACTTGCCTTTGGAGTGAATGTAAAAAGCCTGTTTGAAAAAACCATACTAATCACCCGAATCTATTTTGACAAGGCAAAGGTTAATATCCTGTTCAATGACAAGGGATTAACCAATTATGATGTTTATCAGCCAACGGATACTGCCGCAATTCCCAAGGATACAACTTCTTCATCCGGAGCTGAGCTTAACATCGAGCGAATCACTTTCACCGATTGCCGGTTGATATATTCCGACCCATCCATTCCGGTTCGAATGGTTGTAAGTGGTTTTAACTATGCCGGTACAAGTAAGATTACCAGCGATTTTTTCGATGTGACTTCTAAAATTGAAATCATGGCGCTTGACCTTATTTATAATAATCAGAAATATATTGATGGTAAACCGGTTTCTGCCACGATGAATACGAAAGTTAACAGCCAGAATTTGTCGGTGTTTTTTGAGAAAAATGATCTGAAAATCAAAGATATCCCATTGCAATTCAATGGGAAATTCAATTTTGAGAAGGATGGATATGCTTTGAATCTGACTTTTTTATCGGTAATGGAGAAGGAATTTTTCAGCGCGCGGTTTAAAATGCAACAGGGAGCCCGGCTGTGGATTTCGGCTAAAGCTAATGCCAGTATTGACCTCGAAAAATGGTCGAAAGCCTTCGATCTGAAAACAGCAGTGGTGAAAGGAATGTATGATCTTAATATGACTGCCGAAGGTTATTATGAAAAGGGCGCGGTTAAGAAAGGAATCAGAAACGAAACAGATACGGTAACTGTAGGTATCCCACGGTTTGAACTAATGACAAAACTCTCAAACGGCTATCTGAAATACAATTCCTTACCACAGGCGCTCAGCAACATCAACTTCAGCCTTAATGCTTCCTGTCCGGACAAGAATTACAGGAATATCAATGTTCAACTGGAAAATCTTAAAGCCACTTTCCTGAATAACGAGATCATCGGCTATTTTAAAATGAAAAGCCTCGCCGATATTCAATTGGATGCAAATTTTTCTGCCCGTTGCAACCTTGCAGAACTGAAGCAGGTTTTTCCAATTGACAGCATTGATTTTTCTGGAATGTTAGATATGAACGTCAATGTAAAAGGTAATTATGCTCCTGAGAAAAAAATGTTTCCTGTAACAAAGGCAAATATAGACCTCAAGAATGGTTTTGTGAAAACCAGATACTATCCGAATCCACTGGAAAATATTGATATTCATGCTGAAATTACCAACGATAACGGTACGATGCAGGATATGAAAATTTTGGTTAAACCCATTACTTTCCTTTTCGAAGGAAAAACCTTTACCCTTAATTCTTCACTCAGCAACCTCGATAACCTGAAATATAATCTTCAGGCAAAAGGTATTATTGACATGGGAAAGGTTTATAAAGTTTTTTCACAAAAGGGGATGGATCTGGATGGTTATATTGAAAGCAATCTTTCGCTGAGCGGTTTACAAAGCGACGCCACATCAGGGCAGTATGAAAAGCTGAAAAACTCGGGAACCCTGAAACTTCGTAACATCTCATTTTCTTCGGAACTTTTCCCAAAACCGTTTATCATCCGCACCGGGAATTTCAGGTTCGATCAGGATAAGATATGGTTTGATAATTTTCTTGCCAATTACGGATCTTCCGATTTCAGAATCAAAGGCGCTTTGAGCAACATACTTAATTATGCTTTGTCAAAAGGCGGGATTCTCAAAGGAGATTTTCAACTCAACTCCGATTGTGTGAATGTTGATGAATTTATGGTTTTTGCTCCCGCCAATAATGGCAAGGCAGTTGCAAAGACTAATGAATCCGGGGTAGTGATCATTCCGCATGATCTCAATATTGATTTCAATGCCACAATAAAGAAAACTACCTTCAAGGGACTCGATATCCGGGATTTGAAAGGCGAAATTGATTTGAAGGAAGGGATTCTTGTTCTTAACAAAGCCGGATTCAGCCTGATTGATTGCAAAGTTGACATGAATGCCACCTACGGAAGCATCACTCCGAATAAAGCTTTCTTTGATTTTCAAATAAAAGCCGAAGATTTCGATATTAAACGCGCCTACAATGAGATTGCATTAATTCGCGAACTCGCTTCGTCGGCTGAAAAAGCTGAGGGCGTCGTTTCACTCGATTACAGTCTCAAAGGCAGGCTGAACGGCGACATGTTCCCTGTTTTGCCTTCACTGGAAGGCGGCGGCACAGTTTCTTTGAAAAAGATAAAAGTTTACGGGCTGAAGCTTTTTAACGACATCAGTAAAAACACGCAAAAGTCGGGGTTAAACAACCCCGACATGTCGAAGGTTGATATAAAATCTACCATTAAAAACAACACCATCACGCTGGAGCAGTTCAAATTCAAGGTTAAGGGAATCCGCTTAAAAATTTCGGGAACCACCTCTTTCGACAGTAAGTTAAATCTGAAGATCAGGCTTGGACTGGGTCCGTTTGGAATTATCGGCATTCCCATGAAGATTACAGGCACAATGGAAAATCTGAAGATCAGGTATGGCAGGGGGAAAGAATCTGACGAGTTGAAGGAAGCCGATTACACCGATGAATTGCCCGCCGAAATGCTGGAGCGCATCAAAAACGCCAAAGACGATAGCGGAGATGAGCCTGAACCGGAGAAGTGATCAATTCATTAACAGATATTCAAGTGTTGCTTTTTAAGTTTTGAAGGTCATATCATCAAACTGCATCCCCGCGCCTCGGCTGCATCAAACCTGCCAAGTACTTCGAACTGTTGGTTGGGCTGCATCCGTCCAAGATCCTGGGTTGCAATAAAACTACAGGAATGATAGTTGGCGAGGTCAATAATGTTGATACCGCCGGTTACTCCGGTGGCAGCCCAGCTTAGCGGGTCGTTGATGTCGCGGATCATCACTTTCATCCAGGGAGGAGTGGTAAAAAGTCCTTTCCCGGTTGACCAGGCTTGAGAAAGTAACTCGGTCATGCCATATTCAGAATGGATTTGTTCCACACCATAACCCTCGCATAGTTGTTCGTGAAGTTCTTCGCGTAACATCTCCTGGCGGCGTCCCTTCATCCCGCCGGTTTCAACAACCATCAGCGGGGAGTAATTTCCAGAATATTTTGCGGCAAAATCAAGCAGAGCATAAGCCAGCCCGATAAGCATTATACGTTTACCAGCCGGACGTTTCTGGGTCAATCTTGCCTTTAGCCCGGAATGACTGGCGAGGAAATAGCCATTTTCGGGACTGCTGCTCAAATCCATAAGAGTGCGAATCATATAGATCAGCGAGGATTCGGGCGCCTGGTCGGGTGTGGGCATAAGGGCGAGGAACTGCACATCGGCAGGATCGCCATATCGCAGGCGGAATCCGGAAACAAACGACTTGCGATACAATCCCAGGTCGGCAACCAGATGTCGGCTGCGTTCCAAACCGGTAGTGCCGCTGCTGCGGAAAATACCCTGTGGCGGCGAGCTGCCACAGATTACGTCACGCGACTTGAAAAATTCAATGGGAAGAAACGGAATATCTTCCAACCGGAGAACTTCTTCGGGCCTTATTCGGCGAACATCAGCAAATTCCTTATATACGGCGTTGTTAAGATATTGGTGATGGAAGGTTTCGAGCGCCATAGCCGTGAATTGCGCTTCGTTTGAGATGTCAAAGATTTTATCGGGGAAATGCATTTGATTAGTTGGTAAGTTGGTAAGTTGGTAAGTTGGTAAGTTGGTTAGTTGGTAAGTTGGTAAGTTGGTAAGTTGGTAAGTTGGTAAGTTGGTAAGTT
>JBAXRP010000052.1:0-20594 GCA_037131145.1 Bacteroidota bacterium | reverse complement strand
AAGAATTAAGAATTAAGTGTTAAGGTCAGCGAGTATTATTTTTCTTAACACTTAACACTTAACACTTAAAACTAAATAAGGGAGAGGTGTCCGAGTGGTCGAAGGAGCACGCCTGGAAAGTGTGTGTACGCCAAAAGTGTACCCTGGGTTCGAATCCCAGTCTCTCCGCAAACTGAATCTGCAAACCGCTGTAATAATTCCTAATTCCAGCGGTTTTTTCTTTTCCATCCACTCAGTTTTACACACGCTGTTATCCTGAATTGCGCATTATCCAAACTTGCAAAGGAAAATCGTAAAAGCTAGAAAGGTTTATGAAATAAAAATTTTTTTTTCCGTTATTCTACTTATAACAACCAAAACAATGAAAACAATGAAAAACTCCATTACCAGGAACCTTCGCTTTGCAGTTGGTTTCTTAACGGTTATGTTAATCTCTGTTACATCTGTGTATGCCCAGGAAAACCCCATGGGAAAAGGCAAGGGAAAGGCATCCCCCGAAGATCGCGCCAAACGCCAGACTGAAATGATGATGGAGAACCTCAAACTTACTCCTGCCCAGGAACCAAAAGTTGCGGCAATCAACCTGAAATATGCAAAAAAGAATGAAGAGGCAAGGAAAATTACAGACACTACAATTCAGCGTACAACACTTCAGAGTAATAACAAACTCAAAGAAACTGAATTAAAGGGAATCCTTACTCCTGAACAACTCAAAACCTACCAGAAACAGGTTGAAGAGATGAAAGCGCGTCGCAAAGCCAAAGCGCCTAAAAGTCAACCATAATACCAATCGCAGGCAGAATAGTCCCCGCTTGAGTTTCAATAGCGCGGAGTTTGTATCGTTCCAGCCCCTGCTGATCAACATATTTTACCACCGAACCATCCTCCTGAGTATTCACGAGTATTTCAGGTTGCTGCGCTTTGAAATTCAATATATTCTGAATATCGAGGTAAACCATCAGCGACCATTTTTTAAAGTAAAAACCCTTGTCAATACGGATATCAAGCTGGTTGAATGATTTTAACCTGAGAGTATTGAACGCGGCGTAATCCAAATATCCTCTGGCTTGCGCGTCCCAGGCTTCAACAAGACTTGATTTGTTCATATCCCAGGGAGTGTAAGGCTGCCCGCCTGCAAACCGCCATTTAGCCCCGATTTCCCAGTTATGTTTAAACTTTCTGCCAACTGTTAAGTTGACCAACTGCCTGTTATCCCAAGCCGAAGGGATGTATTTTCCTGCATAGTCGGTGAATTCACTTCGCACGAAGGTGTAAGTCATTATAACATTGAACTTGAATAAATCGGCATTTCTAAAGAGAATCTCAAAGCCGTAAGCCCTGCCTTTGCTAATGGGAAGCAGCGGCTCATCGCCCACCGCGCCGAATTGAGTTCCTTTGCTTGCAAGCGCAACCGAGTCGAGGATAGAGAAAGGATAATTCCGGTAGCGCTTGTAAAATCCTTCCAGCGATATTTTGGTATTCTGCTTTGGCAACCATTCAAGTCCAAGGACGACATGATCCGCTGAAATATATTTTATACCAAGTGAATCATTGACGAGCGTTCCACTGTTGCTTCTGAATCCGAGCGAGGTATAGGCAGGCAATTGATAATATCTGCCAACATTGAAGTTCAGAAAGAATTTATCAGGGACAATGGCATAAGATGCAGAAAACCTCGGTGAAAACTGCTCTAACATATTGTTCATTTCGTTTGAATAGTTGTTGGCGTCCATCCTGATTCCAAAGTTCAGGTTAAGCCGGTCGTTGAAAAATGCCCTGTTCACCTGCCCGAACAAGCTCCATTTCCATATATCAATCGCCGAGTTGTAATCAAGTATGCGCAACTGATTTTCAACAAACAGCTTTTGGTAGGTTTTATTAGTGTAACGGGCGTACTCAAGACCGGCGCCATATGTAATTTTCCATTTTAACAAATCCGTTAAACCTTCATAACGAAGCTTATTCTCAATCTCCTGCGAATTATACTTCAACAGAAGACTATCGGGTACTTCCACGTTATTGGTGTATTTAATCTGGTCGTTACTAAGCATGTTCCGGCTCAATACCCAGGTATCGTAACCCTTAGCGCGAAAATGGCGGTAAACAAGTCCGAATACATAACTCCACTGGTTATTCAACGGTAATGACTGAATTATATATCGCTGAAAAGCATCAGGATTGGAGATTCCTGTGTTCAGTTTGTTAATGTCGAGCGCGCCGATAGAGATAATGGACAATTGATTTCGCTTGCCAAGATCAATTTTATATTTGAACTGATAGTCGTTGTAGGTTGGTAAAAATGGTAGTTTCAACGCGCTGAAAAGAAGCTGCAAATAGGATCTTCTGACGGAAAATATTACTGAAGAATTGCGCGAAACCGGTCCATTGAGGGTCAAAGCCAGATCGCTTGAGCCCAATGAAACGCGACCGCCGAACTTTTCTTTATTCCCATCCACCTGCCGCAAATCCATCACCGAACTTAAGGCGTTGCCTCGGGAAACAGGGAAAGCGCTTGAATATAGTTGAACCTCCCGGATGAAATCAACATTGATAATTCCAACCGGTCCGCCGGAAGCTCCCTGAGTTGAAAAGTGATTGATATAGGGTATTTCCACGCCATCGAGATAAAACCGGTTCTCACCTGGACCGCCGCCTCTCACAATTACATCATTTCGGAATGAAGGTGATGAAGCAACTCCAGGCAGGCTCTGGATAACCTTTGATATGTCGCGGTTCGATCCCGGACTACGTTCAATCTCCTGAATGGTTAGCTTTTGAAGCGAAACCGGAACTTCCTCATTCCGCTCAACAACCGAAGGTTTGATCTCCACCTGCGACAACGTTACAACAAGTTCATCCATGCCTATATTGATGTCGGTCGTTTTTGAATTGGTGACAAGAAAATCATCCGAAATAAATTTCTTAAAACCAACTGAAGTAGCCGCCAGCCGGTTATAACCCGGTTCAACTTTTGTGATTTTGTAATTTCCATCCAGATCGCTTGTAGCTCCTTGCGTGGGCTTTCCGTCAATTATAATATTGACAAAAGGAAGCGGCTCATTGTTCTTGTGGTTGAACACACGTCCCTGTATGATTCCATTCTGTGAAAAAACCGAACAGGACAGAGAAACCAGCCAGATTATAAGGATAATTGGGAAAGTCGAAAGTTTTGATTGTATTATATTCATGATGGGTTGAAAAACTATATGAGTATCCGGTTGTTTACCTACGCTACATTATTCATGACCTTTTACCGTTTTATCAATTGCGGATTGTTAATTGTAATTAGCAAGCCGGAATCGTATTTTACATTCCGTTCCGTCGGGGACGAAATATTTATTGTTGATAAACATAAATTCAGGTAAAAGTCATTTCGAAAAATTAGTTTTGACAGTCTAAGTATGCAATCGGATACTTATTTGATTTTATTATTGTTATCTGGTATAACCTTTTTGAAGATCAATGATGTATCGTTTCCGCCGAAGCCGAAGGAGTTTGACATAACGGCATTAACGGGAATGTTCGTAAGCATTTTTTCGACCGGAGAAAAACTAAGTTCGCTGATTTGCTCTCGGAAATTGAGGTTTGGCCAGATTACCTGATGCTGTATGCATAGAATTGACAATATAGCTTCTGTTGACCCTGCAGCGCTCGTAGTGTGACCTGTAAACGGTTTGGTTGAACTTACTTTAGGGATTTTGCCGCCAAACAACTTTTCAATAGCGCGACCTTCCGACAGATCATTATTATCGGTTCCAGTGCCATGAGCGTTGATATAGTCAATGTTTTCGGGTTTTAATCCACTCATGTCGAGAGCTTTTTTCATAGCGAGGTAAGCGCCAATTCCATCGGGTGAGGAGGCAGTTTGGTGATAAGCTTCGCAGGAGTTCCCCCAGCCAGCAAGTTCACTGAGCGGGACATTACCGGTCTTCAATATGCTTTCTTCCGATTCAAGAACAAGGTAAGCGGCGCCTTCTCCAAGGTTTATGCCGGCGCGATGTTGGTCAAAAGGTTTACAAGGTTCTTTATCGAGAATTTTCAAGGCATTAAAACCATTCAGATGAAACCGGGTGAGTGATTCACAGCCGCCAGCAAGCGCCCGCTGGAGTTTTCCTGCCCGAAGCATTCTTGCGCAAAGCATAATTGCATTTGCCGCAGAAGAGCATGCAGTGCTGATTGTTGTTACAAAGTCGGTAATTCCTAGTTCTTCGGCAATCTTTTCAGTGCTATCGGCACAATCGTATGAGTCAATGTAGGCATTTTTTGAATCATTGTTTAGAAAATCATCATAAAAATATTCACACTGATCCATGCCGCCAACCGTGGTGGCAGATATCAGACCCGTTTTCATTTCCCGACACCGATCCAACCCGCCATGATTATAGGCTTCCCTTGCAGCAATTAATCCGAGAAGCGCATTTCTCGAATACCCTTCTCTTTGTTCAATTCCTGCAAATTTAAAAAGCTGCTCATTTGTGAATGAAACCTCCCCTACCGGAAATTCGTTCCTTAAAACTGAATCAATACGACTTAGACGACCAAGTCCGGATCTGCCCTCGTGCATTGAAGAATAAATTTCACCGATATTCCGACCAATACAGGATATTATGCCATACCCGGTGATAAAGATCCGCTGGGGCATGGAGTTATTTCTTATTCTCTGTAATATATTCAGCCATTGACCTGATTGAGAAAAATATCTTCTTTCCGTCTTTCGGATCTTCGATTTTAATGCCGTAATTTTTTTCGAGTAGTACGATCAGTTCGAGCGCGTCAATCGAGTCCAGCCCCAAACCTTCGCCAAACAGGGGAGAATCAGGGTTTATATCATCGGGTGAAAGGTCTTCGAGGTTCAATTGTTCAATAACTTCTTTCTTGAGTTTTTCAATTAATTCTTCCATGATATATAATCAGTTAAATTTTAAAATTGGGTTTACGTTTTCTATATTAAATGTTTTGGGAGGGAGATTTTTTATCCCATCTGATGGTAGGTTGCCCGCAGATTTTTCGACCAGCATCACCAACGACGCAAATTGACTTCCCGTCGCTTCAACCCATCCGCAAATACAAGCATCAACTCGTTCGCTATCAAATAATTCATTAACATAATTGCAAATCAATCCTGCATCTGGAGTTTCTGAAATCAAAAAGGCATTTTCGCCTTTGATCTGATGCCTGATGCACACCTCTCCAATCACAATATTGGGCAGAGTATAAACAAAAACAGAAGGACTCGGAAAATAGCCCGACCGATTTCTGATTGTCTCCTGATGCGTAAGGTCGGTATCAAGACTTGAACCTGCATTTGCAAACACCACTCCTACCTTTTCCGAATTATAACCTGCAATAGTCTTTTCCTGCAATAACAGTTCAGTTGAGAGGAATCCCAGCTTACTCAAAGCATCCATTTTATAAAACCTGGGATAAGTTATCTGAGCCTGTTTATACAATGATTTTGCAAAGTCTGCAAATTTACTACTATTTTCCTGATAAAAGATTAGCCGGTCGTTCACCATGACTTTGTAATCGTGAATCTGGCAATATGAAGTTATGAATAATTCCATGAATCACTCTTTTTGATATATGATAGCCGCATTGCAACCGCCAAAGCCTGATGCTGTTTTGAGAACCGTTTTTACTTCAGCTTCCTGATGTTTTGTGATAATATTTAGCGGAGATGACACTCCTGGAGTTTCAAAACCTGCTGAACAATATAACATGTTATTTTTCATAGACGCAACTGCGGCAACAGACTCAATCAGTCCGGCGCCGCCAAGTGTGTGCCCCCAGTAACCTTTCAGACTATTTACAGGAACATGCGACAATTCACTCAACCCAATTGCCTTCGATTCCATCTCATCATTAAATGGTGTGGCTGTTCCGTGTGCCGAGATATAATCAACAGAGGATGCAGTTACCTCAGACTGCTTCATGGCATTTTTTATAGCGAGGCTCAATTCCTCGCCGGTTCGCGACGGACCGGAAATGTGATTGGCGTCGTTGGTAGTAGCCGCCCCTGCAACCTTTATGGCAGCTTTACCTTTGTTACCAGGTTTAACTGACAGTATCATAGTTCCACAACCTTCTCCCAGCGACAAACCGGTACGGTTAAGATCGAATGGTTTGCATGGAGATGAGCTAAGCGCCTGGAAAGACTGGAATCCGGAAATTACAAATTCAGAGGCAATATCTCCGCCAGTTACAACTGCATTATCAAATAAACCATTCTGAATAAACCGGGTAGCAGCCATAACCGCCACAACGCCGGAAATGCAGGCATTGGAAATTATAAGCGGTTTTTCCACAAAACCAAAGAAATGCTGAATCACCCGCGCCAGCTCCCAAAGATAAAGGCGTTTGTGATTGAACAACATTTTATTACGATCTTCGAGCAGGACGATATTGCCTTTTGTTGTTGAAATAACGAGCAAGGTTCGTGGATCTTTCGTATTGACATGCTGGTGGATTAAGGAGTCGTGAATGGAGAGAATAAATAGTTTTTCGAGGCGTGTAAATGCCGTTGGTGGATTTTTGGACTGATAATGAGCGATTATTTCGTCGAATTTTGCCGTTAATTGTGTTGTATCAACCAGCGAAACTGCTATTGGCGAATGATAAAGCAGAGGATCGTCAACAGTTTTAATGCCGATCTGATCATGCAAAATAGCCTCTATATTTTCTGCGGTGGTAAATCCGAGAGAGGTGATGATATTGTCGCTAAGAATATATACCGGTTTCATTCACTCAGATTTATATGCCCCATTTTTGTTTCCATCCGATAAAAAATTCAGGATTTGTAAGTAACAGATCTCCTTGCGGCGTAAGAAAAACCTGGGTGGACGACCCTGTTGCGGCGATTTCCATATCTTTTTTCCGGTAAATAGTATAGTTAAAAACGATCTTTGCCGCCTCTGATGGCACAAAACGTGTCTCAACAATAGCAATATCGCCGTATTCGAGCGGACGTTTGTAGTCACAATTGATCATTACCAGCGGAATCATTACATTATGTTTATACACATCGAGATATCCCAGGTTATATCTGATTCCGAAAGATTCCCTGCCGTCTTCAAAGTATTTGAGGTAATTCCCGTGCCAGACAATGCGCATGGAATCAACTTCTGAAAACCTGACATTTATTTCCTTCCTGTCGGTGAGTTGCATAGTTTATATATTATGAGTATCCGGTTGTTTACCTTCGTTGCCTTATCAATGATATCACTCTATTTTATAAATGGGGTATGGCGATTTGGAATGAGCAAGCCAGAATCGTTTTTAACATTCCATTCCTACGGAACTTAAATTTGTTTCGTAATCATATTCGTGTCTTTTTACCACGGAGACACGGATTACACGGAGTTACACGGAGTTGAAGAAATTAAAAAATCTCCGTGTTTCTCCGTGATCTCAGTGTCTCCGTGGTTCATTTTTTTATTCTCTAATACCTTATCTTTTATTTTGATGTTTTTTCTGTTATAATATTTTTGATGACCTTCTGCATCTCATTATTGATAAGCGTTACAGAGGGAAATATTTTTTGCCAATTTTTATAAACCTGTTTGGCTCTGGTTTGTCCAGACAAAGTATCCAATCGGATACTCATATTATTTATTCATCGGATTTTTAACTTTCCAGTAAATCGAAGTAATGAGAATGGCAGTAGCGAAAAAGAGCGCCAGTTTGATGATTTTCGGGAGAATCAACATTAATCCGCCGTTGCGCACAAGAATATCGTAGTACCCGTTCAATGCCCAGTTGAGCGGACTCATGACCGAAACATGCTGCATTACGGGAGCCATAAGGTACATAGGAACCCACAACCCGCCGAGAGCCGCCATAATAATGATTGAAACAGCTCCAAATGCCGCTGCCTGCTGATGAGTAGTTGCCACGGTTCCCACCATAACCCCGAAACCCAGAGCTGCAAGCGCGGTGAAAATGGTAATCACGATGAGCGCTAAAATATGGTTGCCAAGGATTAACGCAGGGGCGCCGAACATTGGCAGGACGTACAAACCTGCAAGTATCATCAGAATTGTCTGAACAAAACAAACAAGCATATAAACAAACACCTTAGCCAACAGTAACTGTATGTAAGAAACAGGCATAGCCATCAGGCGAAACATACTTCCTTCCTCACGCTCTACAATCATACTCGAAGTGAGTGGAATAATTATGAAGAACATTGCAAAAACTGCCCATGCAGGCACATTATGCTGCGCGGTGTCGGGAATTGCTTCGTTCTCACGAAAAGTTGGAAACACCTCTTTGAACTCCACGGCATCTTTATAACTAAGATCAGGCGGATGGTAAGTTGGAAAAACTTTCGCCATTTCATGGTTAAAGGTACTGAAAACCATTTCCGATTCAATCCGGTAATTATACTGTTTTACAGAGCTTACAATGGAATTTTTGAATGATTTTTTTACAGTCGGATCGAAATAAATAATAACCGTATCGGCGGTTGATAAGGGCAGGTCGCCGAAAATGGAATGGCTGTATAAACCAAATCCCGACATAGTTTTTGCAACCATGATTCTTACGTTATGCCTGATTTTTTTTGTCACCCCCTTGGGAATCACAATCCCAATTACGAAGTCTCCCTTTCTTACAGCATTTCTGATAGACGCTTCTGTAACAGGTTTTCTTTCGATTGAATCAATCAGGTTGAAAAAACCCGAACCTGCCAGTCCGTTACGAATTTTAATTCCGAGACTATCGCAATCGCGATCCAGAAAGAGAACCTCAACCTGCGATTCACGCCGGATGGAATTATATCCAACCTCCTGTAGCAGCGACATAATGACAATCAGTACCATGGGCATCAGAAAAAGGATAACAAGTCCTGCTTTATCTCTCAGCAGGATAAGCGCCTCCTTTTTTATAGAACATAAAAATTTGAACATAATATTAGTTTAGTCGCGCATCTCTTTTCCTGTGAGATGTAAAAAAATATTTTCAAGATTCTTGAATTCCGGATGTTCTTTCAACAATTCCTTTGGGTCGCCTATTGCAATGATTTTTCCACGATCAACTATTGCTACCCGCGAACAAAGTTGTTCTGCCTCTTCCATGTAATGCGATGTATAGATTATTGTCGTTCCCTCGCTGTTGATTTGCCTGAGAAATTCAAGAATTACGACGCGCGACTGGACGTCAATACCTACGGTGGGTTCATCCAGGAATAACACCTTTGGTTGATGAAGAAGTCCGGCGATAAGGTTGATCCGGCGTTTCATTCCTCCCGAAAAGGTATTAATCTTTTTCCGGGCAACTTTTTCCAGACCAAAAACATTAAGGCGATCAAAGATTCTTTCGCGTAAAACCTGTCCCCGCAAACCATACATGTTTCCGAAAAAGGTCAGATTTTCCAGCGCTGTAAGAGTTGGGTAGAGAGCAAGATCCTGCGGAACCACGCCAATAATATGCTTGATACGGCTGAGGTCGCTTTCGATATTCAGACCGGCAATTTTTACAGAGCCGCCAGAAGGCGGAAACAAACCGCACAGAATTGAAATTGTAGTTGTTTTTCCGGCGCCGTTGGGACCAAGCAAGCCGAATATTTCTTTCGGAAAGATTTCAACGGATATTTTATTTACGGCAGGTTCTTCCGACCCCTTGTAGGTCTTAGTCAGTTCCCTGATTTCGATGATTGGATTAACCTGCATCAGAACTTGATTTTCTTGAGTTTGCGATAAACCTTTTCTTCGTCATCTGCAATTTCGAGTAATTTTTCCGACAGAGCGCCGTAATCTTCTTCAGGTTTTGAGCGGTTCTTGCAATTTCTTGCGCCAATGTAGGTAAATTCACGCCATTTGTTGGCTGTTTTGCCCATCATGTCCGACGCTTCGAGCAATTCCTCGTGGTTATTCAACAATTCGCCGGCTTCTTTAAGAAATGCTCCGTATATGTACCTGAATCCGGCGCCGCCGGTTCCAAAATCTTCAGCCATCCGCAGAATTTGTCCAAGGTAAAATGCAGCAGTATCATAGCCATGTTTTTTCGGCCATTTTTTAATATCGCGCGCCATCCATCTCAATCCTTTTACGCCAATCAGTGGGAATGGGACTTCAATCATATCGTTCACCGTTTTTTTAATCCCCATTTGAATTGCCGGTTTCAAGTCAATTTTTTCATGAACTTTATTGATCCAGTACATTTTTCCTTGAGGAGCAAAAGCGCCTTTGGCATAGCGCACCCGCACGAGGTCATCATAAGTCAGCGTTTGCTGATGCTCCATTACCGTATCGCTGATGTGATAAAGGTTTCCCTCCTTCCCAAAGCAAACGAGGTTGTGCATATTATAGTGCATCCGGTATTCGGGTGGAAAGAAAGTAAGTTGGAAAACGCCAACCTGCATCCCCGTAGGAATACCCTTTTCAAGGTTATTGTCAAGCAAATCCATTGCCTCTTTCGGGTTTTTAATTTTCTTGATTACCGTACTATCTATGCCCATGTATTTGGTTGAACGTTTGAAAACTGTGTTCGGGAGGTTACGAAAGGAAATCATTGGGGCAAACTGAATCTTTAGAAAAGGAATATAACTGAAATAAAGTCCGTTGCCGATTCCGAAAGCCATTGGCTCAGAAATGTCAAGTCCGTAAAATTTAAATAGGTTTGAGGTTGCTCCGCTTTCGCAGTGCCCCGCCTGCCTGTGAGTGTAGTTGATGATAGTTTTGGTAGATTCCATAGAGTTTAGTTCATTTTTTTACGTTAATCAGTTCCTCGATAGTGATGTTGAAAGCTGTGGCATATTTTTGTAACGTATGTTCTTTTAATCTTTTAAAAACGCCAGGTTTAAGGTGCCATTTTACCCTCCAGATAGAAATCCCTGCCATCATTGAAAGGTTGAGCGGATCAAGCAGGTTTTTTTCCATGTAATAAACCACCGGAGATACTTTCCCGGCAATTACCTTATTCCTTGCATCTTCAATCCTTTCGTTGAACAAATCCCAGGCTTGCTGTAGGATTACTCTATCGGGCTCGTTGTGGTATCCTACCGTTTTATCAAAATTCCCGCCATCCTTGTACGAATAGAGCATTTCACGGTACTGTCCGTAATCCTTGTTCGTATAACCAGGGTTTTGATTTTCTTCCATTTTATTGAATCTTAACCAGTTTTTTAAATATTTTTTCTTCTCTGTTCGCCACATCAAGCAGGATATCTGCCAGAAAATCATAAGATTGCTCAGGCTTTCCACGTTTTTTGCAATTTCGCGAACCAAAGTATGAAAATTCACGCCATTTATTGGCAGTCTCACCCATCTCGAATGAAACATCGCGCAACCAATCCTGTTTTAGAACATCTGCGGCTTCATTCAAAAAGGCGCCATAGATAAACCTGAAACCGGCGCCGGCAGTGCCAACCTCCTCCTCCATTCGCAAAACCTGTCCGAGGTAATATGATGCTTTTTCAGAACCCAGTTTGTTCTCCCATTTACGCATACGACTGGCGAGCCAGCGAATTCCTTTAACCCCGATAAGAGGAAAAGGAACACCCACCATGTTGTTGGCAGTTTTTCTGATACCTTTGATAATGGCTGGTTTGACGTCAATATCTTTGGGGACGAAAGTAGGGTAATACATTCTTCCCTGCGGCGCAAAAGCGCCTTTGGCAAACCGAACCCTCGCAAGGTCATTGTATGAAATCTCCACCAGATGCTCCATCAAAGTGTCGCTTATGAAATAAGTTCCATTGTCGTGACCGTAAACAATCATGTTGTGCATGTTGTAATGCATTCGGTATTCGGGAGGGAAAAAGGGAAGGTGAAAGGTTCCAACCTGAAGCCCGACCGGATATCCCTGTTCAAGAGCTTCGTTGAGTTTATCCATCGAATCCCTGGGATTTCGGAATGTGTGAATGGCAGTTTTAACGCCAAGTTCTTTTGTGGCGCGATCGAAAACCTGTCCGGGCCAAACCCTGAATGAAGTTGTAGGAGCATGTTGCATTTTCAGAAATGGCAGGTAACTGAAAAACAATCCGGCGCCGATTCCGAATGCCATAGGTTCGGTGATATTAAAATTATAATAATTAAGCAGGTTACGGGTTACGCCGCTTTCACAATGTCCTGCCTGCCGATGTTCAAAATCAAGTTTTACCATATTCTTTTTCTTGTTGATCCTCCTTTTAGCGTTTTCTATGCTGCAAATGGAATAAAGTTTGACACTTTATTTGCAAATTTCAAGATTCAGAATACCTGACTTTATTTTTCGAAAAGGCTTGTAAAACTGAACCTTTTCCCATCAAATATTCCTTTGTCACTGAGTTTAATTTCCGGGATTACAAGCAAAGCCATGAAAGAAAGTGTCATGTAAGGAGCCGATAATGTTGAGCCCATTTCTTTGGTTTTCCGATCCATCCGGTCGTATAGTTCAGCAACGGTAAAGCCATCAATATCTGCCATTATTCCGGCTATCGGTAAGGGAAGCAACATTTTTTCCTCACCATTAACAAGCGAAATTCCGCCTTTTGATTCGATAATCATATTTATAGCCTGAATTATTGAATCATCGTCGGCGCCCTCAGCAACAATATTATGGCTGTCGTGTGCCACGCAGGAGGCAATTGCACCCTGCTTTAACCCGAAATTGTTAATAAAACCTATTGCAGGAACTGCTTTTTGATACCGGTTTATCACAATTAGTTTCAAAATATCCCGTGAAGTATCGGTTACTACATATCCTTCATTACTGATGGCTGGCTTTTCAATCAACGTTTGGGTGATCAACTGTCCGTCAAGGGCTTTCTGAATCCGGATATTGCCGCCTTCATTTTTTATCCTGATATCTTCGGGAGCAATTTTAGAAATATTAAAATTGTTCAGCAATGGCGCCAGGAAACTATGAATATACGTTTTTCCGTTTTCAGCAACCATGACCCCATCAATGTAGGTTTTTAGAACCTTGAATTCCGATAGATTATCAATCAGTATAAAATCGGCTGAATCGCCGGGCTGTAGCAATCCTATATCGAGATTATAATGCCGAACCGGATTCAGAGTGCAGCATCTGATAACGTTCATCACGTTTAACCCTTTTTCTATGGCGCGTTTAACCACAAGGTTGATATGCCCGGCAACAAGATCATTCGGATGTTTATCGTCGGAACAAAGCATCACCATTTCGGGATACTGGTCAATAAGCGGAAATAGAGTTTCAAAATTTTTTGCCGCGCTTCCCTCCCGAATCAGAATGTGCATTCCATATTTGATTTTTTCGTAAGCTTCTTCTATGGTAAAACATTCATGATCGGTAGATATACCTGCATTTATATATTTTTCAGCTTGTGTTCCCGTTACGCCGGGCGCATGACCATCAACAGGTTTACCGGCTTTTTTTGCAAAATCAATTTTGGCTGCCACTTCAGGATCATCATAAAGCACGCCTGGGAAGTTCATCATTTCAGAAAGGTATTTAATCTCTGGCATATCAAGCAGCTCCTTTACATCGGCAACATCAAGTCTTGCGCCTGATGTTTCAAAAGTTGTTGCGGGAACGCATGACGGCGCGCCGAAATTAAATTTAAAAGGTACTTTCATGCCGTTTTCAATCATGAACCTGACGCCCGGAATTCCGAGAACATTGGCAATTTCATGCGGATCCGAAACAGAGCCAACCGTTCCATGTATCACTGCAAGCCGCGCAAATTCCGATGGAATCAACATAGAGCTTTCGATGTGAATATGGGCGTCAATCAGCCCCGGAAGAATATACCCGTCAGCCTCTACCGACTCTTCTCTGATTGCTGTTATGATTCCATCCTGAACGACTACGGTTCCCTTAAAAATCCGGCAGCCAATAACATCAACAATATTACCCTGAATCTCAAAAGAAGTCTCTTTCATAATAAATGTTTTTCAAGTAATGGGTTATTAATTACCACGACCTTCAGGTCGTGGTAATTCAGAGTGAACTCAATTATTATTTTTTTTTCCAGCCAACTGTCCGCAAGCAGCGTCAATATCTTTTCCCCGGCTTTGCCTGACATTAACAATCAGATTCCGGCTTTCGAGAAATGCCACAAATTTGGCGGTATTCTCAGGAGAAGATTTTTCAAAGTCAGAATGATCAACAGGATTATATTCAATAATATTGATCTTCACGGGAAAATTGCGGCAAAAAACTGCCAGTTCTTTTGCATCGGCAACAGAATCATTAAATTTATGGAAAAGAATGTATTCGATTGTGATTCGTTTTCCTGTCTTCTGCTGATAATATTTCAATGCTTCAATGATTTCCCGGAGCGGACTTTTCAGGTTAAATGGAATGATCTTGTCCCGCTTTTCATCAGTAGCGGCATGCAACGAGAGGGCAAAATGATATTTAGGATTATCATCAGCCATCAGGCGGATCATTTTCGGGATTCCGACGCTGGAAACTGTAATTCGTTGTGGCGACATCCCAAGTCCATCCGATGAAGTTATCATTTCTATTGCCTTGCGTACATTTGGATAATTCAGAAAAGGCTCACCCATGCCCATAAAAACGATGTTTGACAATGGAGATAAACCAGCGGTATCCGATTTCCTGATTCCGGTTATTTGGTCAACGATTTCGCCGGCGGTTAGATTTCGGGAAAAACCCATCTGACCTGAGGCGCAAAACTTACATGCCAGCGCACAACCCACCTGAGATGAAATACAAACTGTTGCGCGGTTTCCCGAAGGTATCAGAACCCCTTCCACAAGTAAACCGTCATGTAACCTGAATGCAGCTTTTATCGTTCCGTCTGCGCTTTGCTGGCGAACCTCGGTTACAGCAGTATGAAATGTGAAATGATTCCGTAACAATTGTTGCAAAGGGCGAGAGAAGTTTGTCATTGCATCAAACGAAAGGCATGACCTTTTCCAAAGCCATTCATATAACTGGTCAGCTCTGAATTTTTTTTCGCCGTTGAGCATGAAAAAATGTTGGATATCTTCTCTTGTTAAAGATCTGATATCCGGGAGA
Source organism: Bacteroidota bacterium (assembly GCA_037131145.1). Classification (GTDB taxonomy): domain Bacteria; phylum Bacteroidota; class Bacteroidia; order Bacteroidales; family FEN-979; genus CAIVAT01. The sequence continues at coordinate 5,645 of JBAXRP010000052.1, read as the reverse complement.
GAATCACCATTCATCTTTTTTAATCACCGTAGGTTTCATTTTTTCTTTCAGGGTAGAAATTAATCGCTGCATGGTGGTGTCAACCTGGTAAAGGTAGGAATCCCAATTTGTATTATATGCCTGATCCGATTTATTCATCCATTTTTCGATAGGGAACCTTGAAGCGCCTTTCAGGTTAAAATCAGTTAGTGTAAACCTGTATTTGTTCTCTTTCAGTTCGAGTTTGATCTGGTAACTAATCTGACCCGCGTCGCGCCTAATTCCAGCCTGTTCATCCTGATAATAGATCTTCATTCTTCCAAAACCTTCGATTTTTCCATTTACTTTATCCTGAACAGAATATACCGATTGCGGCGTAAGGTAGTAGTAGCCAAACCAGCCGATAGCTTTGTCGTACAAATAAACCGGAGTTCCCGGTTCCTCAACAACCGCTCTGTACATTATTTTTTTTGTATCAGGATCTATTGGCAGGTTAGTCGCCGCTTGCTGTGGCTGGGCTAAACCACAATGGTTTCCGAGAAACAGGGCTACAAACATTAGTATAGGAAAAAACGAATATTTCATATCTATTAATTTAAGTCTGACAATATTAGGCATTTTAAATGAAAAAGCCCTGATTACTCAGGGCTTTTTGTAAACAAAATTGCCAGCGGTTAGTACATGTCACCCATTCCGCCCATGCCCGGATTCATTGGGGGCATTGCCGGTTTTTCTTCTTTATGGGTAACCAGAACACATTCGGTGGTAAGCAGCATGCTTGCGATTGAAGCGGCATTCTCAAGGGCGATACGCGCAACTTTGGTTGGGTCAATTACGCCAGCCTGATAGAGATTTTCATATTCATCGGTACGTGCATTGAAGCCAAAATCGTCTGTTCCTTCTTTTACTTTCTGCACAACAACCGATCCTTCAAGACCTGCATTTTCAACAATCTGACGCAGTGGTTCTTCGAGAGCGCGCTTTACGATGGCAATACCGGTTGTTTCGTCTTCGTTGGAGCCTTTCATGTTTTCAATGATTTTCTGAGCGCGGAGATAAGCGACACCACCGCCAGGAATAATTCCTTCCTCAATGGCTGCGCGAGTTGCGTGAAGCGCATCTTCGAAACGGTCTTTCTTTTCTTTCATCTCAATTTCAGAAGCGGCGCCAACATAAATAACGGCAACGCCTCCGGCTAATTTCGCCAGACGTTCCTGTAATTTTTCACGATCGTAATCAGAAGTTGTTTTTTCGATCTGAGCTTTGATTTGGTTGATACGGGATTTGATATCATCTTTTTTACCGCTGCCATTGATAATTGTAGTATTATCCTTGTCAATGGTCATCTTTTCAGCCTGTCCGAGATACTGCAAAGTAGCGTCTTCCAGTTTAAATCCTTTTTCTTCGCTTATCACGGTACCGCCTGTAAGAATGGCAATATCCTCAAGCATTTCCTTGCGACGGTCGCCGAAACCTGGAGCTTTTACCGCTGCAACTTTCAGTGTGCCACGAATTTTATTCACCACGAGAGTAGCAAGAGCTTCGCCTTCAACATCCTCGCTGATGATAATCAGTGGACGACCTGTTTGAACAACTTTTTCCAACACAGGAAGCAGGTCCTTCATAATACTGACTTTCTTTTCATAGATCAGTATATAAGGAGTTTCGTAAACAACTTCCATTTTTTCGGTATCGGTTACAAAATAGGGGCTGATATATCCGCGGTCGAATTGCATACCTTCAACAACCTTCACGGTAGTTTCAATGCCTTTTGCCTCTTCAATGGTAATTACGCCCTCCTTTTTCACCTTCCCCATAGCTTCGGCAATCATTTTACCGATGAAACTGTCATTGTTAGCCGAAATTGAAGCAACCTGTTCGATTTTATCCATGCTGTCGCCAACCTGTTTGGTTTGGGCTTTAAGAGATTTAATAACCTCCGTTACAGCTTTATCAATACCGCGTTTCAGGTCCATCGGGTTTGCGCCGGCGGTTACATTTTTTAAACCGGTGGTAAAAATTGCCTGTGCCAGAACTGTTGCAGTTGTTGTACCGTCGCCAGCCAGATCGCTGGTTTTTGATGCAACTTCCTTCACCATCTGTGCGCCCATATTTTCCACGCCATCTTTCAATTCAATTTCTTTTGCCACAGTAACGCCATCCTTGGTGACAATTGGTGAGCCGTAGGATTTATCAATGATAACATTGCGACCTTTGGGACCAAGCGTAACTTTTACGGCATTCGACAATTCGTCAACGCCTTTTTTTAAAGCCTCTCTCGCTTTTATACTAAAAATAATATCTTTTGCCATTTTTGTAAATTTTAATAATTGTTATCTGTTATTTCTTCAAGTTTGGTAATGGTCAGACTACAGCAACGATATCTGATTCTCTCATAATAAGGTAATTCACGCCATCAATTGTGATTTCTGTGCCGGCATATTTGCCATAAAGTACATTGTCGCCAACTGCAACGGTCATAGGCTCGTCTTTTTTGCCAGGTCCAACTGCAACAACAGTTCCTTTTTGGGGTTTTTCTTTTGCGGTATCCGGAATGATAATTCCACCTGCTGTTTTCTCTTCAGCCGCTGCTGGTTCAACCAATACGCGGTCGGCCAACGGTTTAATATTCACTTTTGCCATTTTACGTTATAATTTTTAAGTTAAACATTACTAAATATAACCTTTATGAGGTTTTCCCAGATAAGTCATAAATTATGCCAAAGGGATTAAACAATATGATTTGGGACATTTTTTCAGTTCACAATGTCAGAAAAATAAAAATGTCAGATTGTACTGACAATCTGACACTGAAAAATCATGAGCCTGATAATCCTGATTACTTTTTCGGGGCAGGAGGCGCCTGAAAATCCTGAATTGGAGCGGTTTTGCTTTCGTCGATCTGTTTCTGAATAGCGCTTTGAGTAGTTTCTGACTTGCCCTGATTTTTGGGGATTACGAAAATCGAAAAAAGGCTTAGCACAAGAAGTGAAACTGCGAGCGTCCAGGTTGCTTTCTCAAGAAAATCAGCCGTTTTACGAACACCCATAAATTGGTTGGAAGAGGCAAAATTGGACGCCAATCCACCACCCTTGGAATTTTGGACTAAAACAACCAGGATCATCAGAACACAGACAATCAGAATAAGAACAGAAATTAAAATGTAGAAACCCATTGTATTTTGAGGATTGAGAATTATTAATTGATTGACCGCTTAGTTTGAACTTAGTTTTTCAATCTGGGCTGCAAAGTAACGACTTTTTTCCTGATTCAGCAAAGATAATTTTTGATAAATATGGATGGCTTTCGGAATATTGCCTTGTTCGGCATACAATTGTGCCAGGGTTTCGCTTACAATATCTTCATCATCAAAATTGCTACGGAGCGCGCTATCGGCAGGACTAAAAAAAGTTGCCTGAGGCTTTGATATTCGGGGTTCTTCTCTGATGAATTTTTCGATCAACGCTTTTTTGGAAGCGGTGGAAGAGCTGCCGGTAATGGGAGAAATCAACCCAGATGTCTCGTCATTTTCCTGTTTCGGACTACCTTGGCGCTGATCGGCTGCTTTGATCTCTGCCAAACGTTTCCTTACAATGGCAAGCAATTCATCCTGCGTCATCCTGTCATACGCACCACTTTCAATCGCAGCCACAGGTGGTTTAACCCTTGAAACGGGCGGCGTAAACTCCCATGTCACAACCCTTTGAGGTTCCTGGCTTTCACTTACGTTGACCAGAGGCGCAACGGATTCGCCAGGTTGCATTTCAACCTCCTGCCTTGCCGATTCAATCAACGCCTTTAATACCCTGCGATCGCCGGCATAAGCGGCGGCAATTTTTAATTGAACAGGATATCTGAGGTTATCAGCCCTGTTTAAATTAAAGGTGTATAATAGTTGAGCTGTCTGGCAAAACGGGTATCGTTCAACAAGGTCTTCGAACATTGGAATACTGGAAGAATCTGTCAATTCAGGATTTCTGATAAACTCCGCAAACTGCTGACGATTCATCGCTTAAAAAGTATTTGGTTTTGTTACCAGTTCACAACTGCTTTATTAAATATATCCTGAACAAGCTGATCGGTAATCTCCCTGATCAATCCGTCCTGAACTGAAGAAAGATTATAGCTGCTTGAATAATCCTGATATCTTGAAAAGGAAGATTCCCAGTTTTGTTTAGGATCTGTTTTATTGGTAAACTTTACGTTAACAACAACAGTCAGACGGTTCATGGCTGCGGTTTCATTACCTTGTATTGCCACAGGGACAACAGAATACTGAGTAATAGCGCCATCGAGCAAAAGATCTCCATTACGGTCAACCAGAACCAGATTAGTTTGTGAAGTAAAATAGTCTTTCAAAGCGTCGGTTATTGTTCTCGATAATGTGGGAACTACCAAGCCTGCATTATTCGGCAGATAAAGAATCGTAACCGTTCGCACATTGGAAGATATTGAGGCGCCTGTAAATGAGTAGCTAACTCTACAGGCAGGCATAACCAGCAACAGCGCCATGGTAAAATAAAGATGCCAAAGCCTGCTAAAAAACACAGTTTTATTCAACGCCATATTCTTTGATTTTCCTGTATAATGTGCGCTCCGAAATGCCCAGTTCCCTTGCTGCGTCTTTTCTTCTATTATCGTGCCTTGCAAGCGCCCTTTTGATAAAATCAATTTCCTTTTTTTCAAGGGAGAGAGATTCTTCAACATCTTCATGTTCCTCAATTGGTTCCGGCATATTGAACCTGCTATCGGGCTGGTGCATGATAACAGGTTGAGACGTTTCTTTGCCCACCTCAAAATCCTTGTAAAGGCGAGTGATCAGATGAGTGTTTTCACCCAGATTAGCGCTGACGTCATCATCCTTTTGAATCATATTCTTAACCAACTGCTTCAGGTCGTTCATATCCTTTTTCATGTCGAAAAGGACTTTATACAGTAATTCCCGTTCATTGAATCTGGAGGCGTCTTCGCCTTTGTACAAAACCGGCAGATCAGAAGAGTAGCCCTGCGGTATATATTTAATAAGGATAGCGCCATCAATTTCGCGGCTCTTTTCAATAATTGATACCTGCTCCGTCAGATTCTTCAATTGACGAATATTTCCGGGCCAGCGATAATTCATCAGAATTTGCTGGGCTTCATCATTAAGCTGAATGGCTGGCATACGGTACTTTTCGGCAGCGTCGGCGGCAAATTTTCGAAATAGCAGATAAACATCCTCTTTCCGTTCGCGCAATGCCGGTACCTGAATGGGCACAGTATTCAACCGGTAATATAAATCCTGACGGAATTTCCCGGTACCAATGGCGTCAGGAATATTCACATTGGTTGCAGCCACCACCCTCACATTTGTCTTTAATACCCTTGAAGATCCTACGCGCATGAATTCGCCTGATTCAAGAACACGCAACAACCTGACCTGCGTTCCCAAAGGTAATTCGGCTACTTCATCAAGAAATATTGTGCCTCCGTCAACAACTTCAAAATATCCCTTTCTGGCTTCATGAGCGCCGGTAAATGATCCTTTTTCATGTCCAAAAAGTTCTGAATCAATAGTCCCTTCAGGTATTGCACCGCAATTTACGGCAATATAAGGTCCGTGTTTACGAGAACTTAACTGATGGATAATCTTTGGAAAAAATTCCTTTCCGGTTCCGCTTTCACCG
>JBAXRP010000051.1:0-21182 GCA_037131145.1 Bacteroidota bacterium | reverse complement strand
ACTTAACACTTAACACTTAACACTTAAAACTATACTTCCACCCCACAAAAATACAATTATAACCTTTGCGTTATTATTTATCTTTGCACCAGTTGGAAGTTTCCAGATGAAAAAACTCGATTCATTTATTTTAAAATCTTACCTTGGTCCGTTACTGATGACCTTCTTCATTGCTCTTTTCATTCTACTGATGCAATTTGTGTGGAAATACATTGACGATCTGGTTGGAAAAGGACTCGAATGGTATGTAATTGTAAAACTACTGCTATACGCATCCTCCACTTTTGTACCGCTTGCTTTACCTCTTGCTATCCTTCTTTCATCATTGATGATGTTCGGAAACCTGGGAGAACATTATGAACTTGTTACAATGAAAGCAGCAGGTATCAGCCTTAGCCGAATCATGCGACCACTTATTGTTGTTTCCATATTAATAAGCGGCATAGCTTTTTATTTTTCAAACACTGTTCTGCCTTTTGCCAACCTGAAGTTCCTTTCTCTGTTGTTTGACGTCAGAGAAAAAAAACTGGCATTTAATCTAAAGGAGGGGATGTTTTATGATGGGATCGAGGGTTTTGTTATCCGCGTGGGGAAGAAAGATATGGATGGGAACACCATCCGCGATATTATGGTTTACGACCACACCAAACGTTTGGGCAATGTTTCGCTTACTACCGCTGAATGGGGACGAATGGAGCTTTCGCCTGATAAAAAATTTCTGGTTTTCAGGTTATTTAACGGCACCAATTACGAAGAACGGATTGACCTTCGCTCTTATGAATCAACCAAGCCTTTTCAACGAACCACATTCAAAGAGCAATATCAAACATTTGATCTTTCAGCCTTTCAGCTTACGCGAACCGATGAAAGTCTGTTTAAGAAGAATTATGAGATGCAAAACATTTCGCAGTTGGTTTTTTCTATTGATTCCATCAATAATATATTGGATGATGAACAGAAAAGATATCAGAGAAGTTACATTAACAGTCTCCAGTTTTTTGCAATGCTCGACAATTCTCTGAAGCAAAAATCCACTAATACCGTCACTTTCAATCCCAGCGTGATTTATAATTTTCCAACCGATAATCGTTTCGACATCCTTGAAACTGCCCGAAACGCCGCCATCGCCGCCAAACAAACCCTTATTACCAACACTGAAATATTGAACAATAAAGGTAAGCTCATTAGAAAGCATCAGATTGTTTATCACAAGAAGTTCTCCTTTTCGATTGCCTGTTTCCTGTTATTTTTTATCGGCGCTCCCCTTGGCGCAATAATCAGGAAAGGCGGATTGGGTATGCCTGCGGTAATTTCCACCCTTTTCTTCATTCTTTTCTGGGTTATTTCTTTTGTTGGAGAAAAATATGCTATTGAAGGAGAAGTAAATCCCTGGCAGGGCATCTGGTTTGCATCGGCTGTTCTTCTGCCAATCGGGATATTTCTCACTTATAAAGCCACCAATGACGCTTCACTTTTCGACATGGAAGCATGGATCCGGGCTTTTCAAAAAATTTATAAAAGAGACAAGGGATTATGAGAATTCTTTTCCTTTGTAACAAATCCCCCTGGCCCCCAAAAGAGGGCGGTCCGATGGCAATGAATATGCTCATCGAAGGTCTTATCCATGCAGGTCATTTGGTAAAGGTACTTGCGGTAAATACCTATAAATATAACGTCTCAGCAAAAGATATTCCTGTTGCTTATCAGGAAAAAACCGGTATCGAACTTGTTGAAGTAGATTTGCGGATGAAACCATTTAAGGCTCTGATAAATTTATTAACCGATGAATCATATCATGTAACCCGCTTTATTTCAAATGATTTTCGTGAAAAGGTTATTCAGGTTCTGAAGTCCGGTAAATTTGATATTGTTCAACTGGAATCATTGTTCATGGCTCCATACATTGCAACAATACGAGCCAATTCTTCAGCGAGAATAGTTCTCCGCGCCCACAATATTGAACACCTGATTTGGGAACGAATCGCCCGCGAAACAGCTAATCCGGTTAAGCAATGGTATATTTGCCACCTTGCGCGAACCCTCCGTAATTATGAAGATCGGATTGTTTTTCAGGTTGATGGCATTATCCCTATTACTTCAACCGATGCAAAATATTTCGAAGGAGTTTTGCAGAAAACTCTCAAAGATAATTTATCGTCAAATTACCAATCTTCCGAATTTAAACAGCCGCTCATAACTGAAATTCCCTTTGGTTTGGAAATAACGAAATATGAACATCCCGACGTCGAAGTTGAATTCCCTTCCCTTTTTTCATTGGGTTCTATGAACTGGATTCCCAACGAGGAAGGTATAAAGTGGTTTATTGAAAAGGTTTGGCCCGATGTACATAAACATTTTCCGGAATTAAAATATTACATCGCCGGACGCGCCATGCCCGACTGGATGAAATCGCTGAATGTTCCCAATGTTGTTGTGGTTGGAGAGGTTGAAGAGGCGTCGCGTTTCCTTGCGGAGAAATCTATAATGATTGCGCCGGTATTTTCAGGAAGCGGTATCAGAGTCAAGATAATTGAAGGAATGGCGGCGGGAAAAACAATTATCTCAACTACGCTGGGCGCGGAAGGAATAAACTGTACTTACCGGAAAAATATCCTTCTTGCCGACTCTCCATGTGAGTTTTTCGAAATGATTTCAATCTCTGTAAGCGATCCCGACACTTGTCGTAAAATCGGAACGGAAGCAAAACATTTAATTCAGTCATCTTATCAACCTGCCACTCTGATTCAAAAACTGGGCGCTTTTTACGAACAACTCCTCAGATAACAGGGATTTTTATAACTTTGCTTTCTCCAAGCCTCCTTCATGCGATTGTTTATCATTTTACCCCGCGTTCCATATCCCACTGAAAAAGGAGACAAACTCCGGGCATTTTATCAGATCAAACAACTTGCGAAAAAGCACGAGATAATTCTATGCGCATTGAATGATGGCGACCTCCATGAGGATGCGATTCCGGTTCTGAAGAAATTTGTAAAGGCGATTCACATAATTCCTATTTCTAAGGTTTCCGTCGCCTTCAACCTTTTAAGATCGCTTTTCTCAAAAAAACCACTTCAGGTCTGCTATTTTTACAATTCCTCGTCCGCAGCAAAAATCCATAACCTTATCAGGGAATACAAACCTGACCATCTCATCTGCCAACTGATACGCGTTGCCGAATATGCCAAAGGAATTGACATTCCGAAAACCCTTGACTATCAGGATGTCTTTTCCAAAGGAATTGAACGAAGGATTGCAGGCGCGCCATTCTATCTGAAACCATTTCTAAAAATCGAATACCACAGGTTGCTGAATTATGAGCATGATGTTTTTGAAAGGTTCGATAATAAGATCATCATTTCAGAACCTGACAGAGAACTCATTCCACATCCCGACAGGAATAAAATTGTTGTTGTGGCAAACGGGGTTGATACCGCTTTTTTCCGTCCCATGGAACATCAGAAACATTACGACCTGCTGTTTACCGGCAATATGGGATACCCACCCAACATTGAGAGCGCTGAATATCTTGTTAATCAAATCCTGCCGGAAATTTCAGCGCAAAATCCGGGAATCAGGCTGCTGATAGCCGGCGCAAGTCCGCATTTAAGGGTGTTGGTTCTGAAATCTCAACAGGTAACTGTCACCGGCTGGGTTTCAGATATTCGCGATTCTTACGCATCTGCCCGGATTTTCATTGCCCCAATGCAGATTGGAACCGGCTTGCAAAATAAAATACTGGAAGCAATGGCAATGAAAATTCCGTGCATCACCTCTCCGCTGGCGTTTAAGGCTCTGAATGCCTGCGCCGGGAAAGAAATTCTGGTTGCGCAAACGCCGCAGGAGTACGCATCTCATATCATGTTTTTACTCAATAATACTGATAAAGCCAATGAAATTGCCCAAAACGGATATGATTTTGTCCGCCGTAATTTCAACTGGGAAACCGAAACCGAAAAGCTCGAAAACCTGCTTAATCATTAACCTCAATTTTTCACTATTTCGCTATTTATCATGTCCGACGACCGTAAAATTATTTTCAGCATGGTGGGTGTTTCAAAAACATATCCACCCCAGAAACAGGTGTTAAAGAACATCTATTTATCTTTCTTTTATGGAGCCAAAATCGGCATAATCGGTTTAAATGGTTCAGGAAAATCCACCCTGATGAAGGTAATTGCCGGGGTTGAAAAATCGTTTCAGGGTCAGGTGGTTTTTTCGCCGGGATATTCGGTAGGTTACCTGGAACAGGATCCGAAATTCGACGACTCAAAAACGGTCAGGCAGATAGTGGAAGAAGGCGTTGGCGAGGTTGTCGCCCTGCTGAAAGAATACGAAGCGGTGAACAACTGTTTCAGCGAGCCGCTGAATGACAATGAAATGGAAAAACTTATTAACCGCCAGGGCGAACTCACCGAACTTCTTGATCATCATGGCGCCTGGGATTTGGACAGCAAACTTGAACGCGCTATGGACGCTCTCCGCTGTCCTGAACCCGATTCGCCTGTTAAAAACCTTTCGGGCGGCGAACGCCGCAGGGTTGCATTATGCCGTTTGCTATTACAGGAACCTGATATTCTTCTGCTCGACGAGCCAACTAACCACCTCGACGCCGAGTCGGTTCAATGGCTTGAAATGCATTTGCAACAATACCAGGGAACGGTAATCGCCATAACTCACGACCGCTATTTCCTTGACAATGTTGCGGGTTGGATTCTCGAACTCGACCGCGGCGAAGGTATTCCGTGGCAGGGAAATTACACTTCATGGCTTGAACAGAAATCGAGCCGGTTGGCAATGGAGGAAAAAACCGAATCGAAACGACGGAAAACGCTGGAACGCGAACTTGAGTGGGTTCGCATGTCGCCAAAAGCGCGGCAGGCAAAGGGAAAAGCCCGTTTGAACGCTTATGAAAAGATGATGAGCGAAGATACGAAGGAAAAGGAAGAGCGTCTTGAACTCTATATCCCCAACGGTCCCCGACTTGGAAATATGGTTATTGAAGCAGTGGATGTTGCAAAAGGTTTCGGCGACAAACTGCTCTTTGAAGGATTGAATTTCTCGCTGCCTCCCGCAGGAGTTGTGGGTATTATTGGTCCAAACGGCGCGGGGAAAACAACTCTTTTCCGGCTTATCATGGGCGCTGAAAAAACCGATTCGGGCGCGTTCAGGGTTGGTGAAACTGTAAAACTGGCATACATTGATCAGAGTCATACTTCCATTGATCCTGAAAAAACGGTTTTTCAGGTCATCTCCGGCGGCGCTGAAAACATGCAGATTGGAGGTCGTATAATGAACGCCCGCGCTTATGTTGCAAGGTTCAATTTCAGCGGCGCCGACCAGGAGAAAAAATGCGGAGTACTGTCGGGCGGAGAACGTAACCGGCTGCATCTCGCTTTAACATTGAAGGAGGAAGCCAATGTTCTTCTTCTTGACGAACCAACCAACGATATTGATGTTAACACCCTGCGGGCGCTTGAGGAAGGTATTGAAAATTACGCAGGCTGCGCAGTAATCATCTCGCACGACCGCTGGTTTCTCGACCGGGTTGCCACTCATATCCTCGCTTTTGAAGGCGATTCGCAGGTTCATTTCTTTGAAGGTTCTTATTCCGATTATGAAGAAAGCCATAAGAAGAAGCAGGGCGATAATACGCCAAAACGTATCCGGTATAAAAAGCTAAAGGTGGATTAATATTTATCAGTCTGTTTATCAAGTAAGAAGAGCAATAAATAACCTTTTTCGAACTGTTTGATATTGCGTTGAAATCCCTGAAGCAAAATTTCAGACAGTTTTTTCATCTCAGAATCCAAATGATCATCGGCTGGAAATCATAAAAGGCGTAAGAGTAACAGGCAAGACAACACTTCGGTTGCAAAAACCAAGGCAACAGACAGTAGTTCATCAACAGTAAATGAGCCTGGTTTTAATTTTAAAATTTTTACAGCAAAGAAAAAAGTTGCATTTCCGACTTTTGAAGAATTTGCTAAAAAGTATGATTTAGCGCTTGAAAATCAAACTAAACAAAATTTTTATCCTGACTTAACTTTCATATCAAGAAAATCAGGAGAAAAATTTGCGGTTGATATTAAAAGCACAGTGATAGATAGTGGAAACAGAATAAAAAGTATGACACTTGGTACTTTTCAAGGTTATTTCCGAAATCGCACAACCAATGTTGGAGAAAGTATTTCTTATGCTTATGACGATTACTCTTGTCATATTGTTTTAGGTGTTATTTATTCTCAAGTAACAGATAAGCCTAACGAAAAAGATATTTACAAATTAGAGGAACTGGATAAGATAGAATCTGTAATAAAGGATTTTCAATTCTTTGCACAACCTAAATATAAAATAGCTTCGGCAACCAAAGGAAGCGGAAACACAAGAAATATTGGTTCAACAAGAAGCATCTAAGAGCTTATTAATGGAACTGGTATATTTTCAAAACTCGGCGAAAATGTATTCGATGACTATTGGATGTATTTTGTTGATGAGCAAAGCTCAAGAGAAAAAGGCATTCCAAGACCTTATTCAAATCTTAAAAGCTATTTGGAATACAAAGAAATAGGAATGGAAGCCTTAAATTTGAAAAAAGAAATCATAGAAAAGTTAAAAGAAGACGAAGAATCTGAAAATGAAGAATAAAAAAGTTATAGTTCCTCCAATAAAAAGTCAAGGAATAAAGACAAAATTAGTTCCTTGGATCATGGAACTTGGTCCAAATGTGGATGGTCGGTGGATTGAGCCATTTTTGGGAACTGGTGTAGTTGCTTTTAATTCAGGTTGTAAAAGTGCAATATTAAACGACACGAATCCACATACAATTAACTTCTACAAAGGAGTTCAGCAAAAGATTATTACTGCACCTTTAATGAAACGTTATCTTGAGCAAGAAGGTGAACAACTGAGCAAAGCTGATAATAATGGTTATGAACACTATTTGAAAGTTCGGTCCCGTTTTAACGGTGGTGAATTTTCTCCATATGACTTTATTTTTCTTTCGCGGGCTGGTTTTAATGGAATGATGAGATTTGGAAGTAAAGGTAATTGGAATATCCCTTTTTGTAAAAAGCCTGACAGATTTGCCCAAGCATATATTACTAAAATAACTAATCAGGTTTCAATAGTTTCGCAAATTATTCAACCTGAACCTTACTGGATATTTTACAATAAATCATTTGCAGCCATTATCCCACTTGCGACTGAGAACGATATTATATATTGCGACCCACCATACTTTGGCAGACACGTTGACTATTATAATGGATGGACAGAACAAGACGAAGAACTTTTATTCAAATTACTTTCTGAAACTAAAGCAAAGTTTATTCTTTCTACCTGGCATCATAATGACTGGCGAGAGAATGAGATGATAAATAAATTTTGGAGTAAATTCAATATTGTTACACAAGACCACTTTTACCATAATGGTGGCAATATTGAAAATAGAAGAACAGTTGTTGAGGCGCTTGTATGTAATTTTGACACAAATAGCTTTAAACAACATAACCACGGATTGAAAGTTAAGCCTAAAGTTGAACAATTCGAGTTACATTTTGCTTAATAAAAAACACTAAGCATAACAACCGCTAATACGTAATGCGGGATTTAGAGATTTTGAAAGCTCAGTTCCCGCAGGCAAGGTTTGTCTCGTTAGATACAGACGTAGCAACGCAATCCCCCACTGTGCATAGCTGCGACAGGAAAGTCACAATCCGGTTTAATTGGAATTAAGGTTCGTAAGGTTTCCTTTGATGGTAACAGATCCGTTGTTGGTCATGATGGCGCCATTCTGAATGGTCACATCTCCCCATATTGTCAGGTTTGAACCAACCGGGGAAACAGTTATGCTGGCGCCTGTCTGGATTACCAGATTTTTGCAGGCATTACCCTCTGTTGCTATTACCGGATTATTTGGCTTCCCCGACGGGATTGAAACATTTTCCGTTAAAAGGGGAACTGCAGCAGGAGTCCAGTTAAGCGGATTATTCCATTGTGCGGAGACGCTTCCATTCCATACAACCATTGGTTCGCCGATTGTGATATTATCGAGATATAAATTATTACCAAAAGCGCTTACCCCGCGAAGGAGAATTTTATTAGTTACCGCCGAAATTGCATAACTCTTTGACGCCCATTGACCGGCGGTAGGAATAAAGGGATCGGTTATAGCGCCGCCGGTATTCAAATCGCCATCTGTTCCGCCCAGCCAGGTATTCAGCAGGGAATATGAGAGACCATTGTTAGAGGAAACCCACAGTTCAAGGCGATCAACTTCACCTGCATAAGTTGCATAAGCATGATCGAATGAGACAACCGGATTTGATAATGAGGTAAGATTCAATGTTGGCGATATCAGATCAAAAGAAGTTCCGGCAGGAATAAATTCATTATAAAAATTGGAGTAGGCAGAACCGGTTCCAATGCCGAATGCGCTCACAGTTCCATCACGCATCCAGGGCTTTTGCGCCAATGACCAGCACACCGGCGGAAAGGTGGGCGACTCAAAATCTGTTGTATTGGGGAAATTGCCAAGAGCGCCGCAAAGCGTGGTTGCAGAAGCGGCTGCTCCGGTAGAATAGGTTGGGGTGGCAGTCAACGACCAGGCTCTGTAATAATAGGTAGTGGCGGGATTCAATCCGGTATTATGGCTAAAGCTCGTTGCCGAACCGTTATACAAAACAGCGCCGCCTCCTGTAATGGTATTCCCCGCGACATAATTCCCGGAGGGTATGCCGAAAGTATTGACTGTGTTGAATGCCACCATTACATCGTTATTGTTGGCATTTTTCTTCCATAAAAGGTTTATCTCGCTGGTACTTGCAGCCTGCGCCATTAAACCTGATGGCTGATTTGGATCCGATAACTCAAACCAGGTAATCTGAATGTTGGGCCTGTTATTATCAACTGAACCGGAACCGGTTGGCGGTGTTTCATAATGTTGCCACTTTTCATGCTTATTTGAATTGTAGCTATAGGCAAAAACAGGGTTACTTGGCGCGCCGTTTCCACCATAGTTAGCCTCGCAAAGCACCAACAGATTTTGTCCTGATAAATAAACAAAATCGGCAATATCAATTGTTTTCCAACCGGCAATCGGAAAACTAACTGCAGCGTCGCAAACCAGTGTCGCCCCGCTGGTGAGGCTACTCCAGGTAGCTGGAGATAAAGTTGCATCCGAGGTGAGTTTCAGATAAATTTTAACCGGACATAGTTCAATATCTCCGCTTGCAACCTGCCATCCCAGAGAAGTAATAAATTTAGAAATTCCGATTTCGCCCGATGAATAAATAGCAGCCGATCGTGCATAACCTCCAAACAAAGCGAATGGATAGCCTTGCGAATCGCTGCCAGAGCCTATGGTAATTACCGATTGTCCACGAAGTCCCAGACAAACAGAAATTGTTAAAAGAAATAGGAGAGCTGTTTTCATAATCTTAATATTTAGCGTTTATTTAATCTATCCCGTTTGCAGGATAAATCCCAGCAATTTCAAATGTTCCCAGAAATCAGGGTAGGATTTTATTACGACGTCTGGATTTCTGATTTTAAGCGAATTGGTTTTCAGGGCGAAAGGAGCGAGGGTCATTGCCATACGATGATCGCTGTATGTTTCGAAACACAGTCCTTCGGGAAAAACCGGATTTGAAGGTTTCAATTCAAAGAATGGCAAATCATCGGGACGACTGGAGGTAATCACGTGGATATTCAGTTTTTCAAGTTCGTTTTTCATGGCGCGTATCCTGTCTGTTTCCTTTATCAGCAGGCTTTGGATGCCCTCAAATCGTCCCCTGATACCGAGACCGGCGCAGGTTGCAATTACTGACTGGGCAATATCGGGATTATCCGAAAAATCATAAAAGAAGCCGTCAATTTTCTTTGCAACCTTCGTGAGGCGAATAGCATTAGCGCTAAATTCTGTTTTTATGCCAAAATTTTGAAAAACTTCAGGTAATACAGCATCTCCCTGCAAACTTTCCGGTTGAAGACCTTCAAGAATGAGGTAAACCTCACTGGCAAAAACGGCAGCTTCGTACCAGAAAGCCGCGGCGGACCAATCAGATTCAACTTTGTAATCAATTGGAATATACTTACCGGGTTCAATCTGGATTTTTGCTTTCCCCATTTTCACTTTTATTCCATATTGCTGCATTAAATTTACCGTCATCATCATGTATGGCGAAGAAACTGGCTTTCCTTTCAGATTCAGCGTAAGTCCATACGGCAGGTATGGCGCGATAAGCGCCAATGCAGAAGTAAATTGACTGCTTACCCTCGAATCTATTGTAACTTCTTTTCCCGACAAGGTACAACCTTCAATCAGCAAAGGCGGATATCCTGGTTTGCCGAGGTAATCAATGGAGGCGCCAAGATTATTTAGCGCATCAGTAAGAATACCGATTGGACGTTGTTTCATCCGGTCAGATCCGGTTAACATCCATTTGCCTGGCGTTATCGACAAATAGGCGGTTAAAAACCGCATCACCGTTCCTGCATTTGCGGCGTCGAGTTCAACTACTTTTTTACTCTCTTTATTTTTAGCGATAGTTTCAAGCAGGCGTTGAAGTAAAACTGTATCGTCGGACTTGGAGAGATTGGTTATTGAAAAATTTTTGTTGGATAACGACTGGATCATCAACAACCGGGCGCTGATGCTTTTTGACGCCGGAAGCATGATACTTCCTTTAAGCGTTTTGTCGGGTTTGCTGATTGCGATGAATTTCATAATTCCAGGCTCTTCAGTTGATGAGAATAATTCAGCAGGGCTTCAGATACTTCGTGTGGTTCACAACTTACATTTATTTTCGGTGAGCCTGGCGCTGCAAGCAGGGTAAAGCGAAATTTTCCATCCCGGTTTTTTTTATCGTACTTCATAAGTGCGATGATTTTTGATATATCATCAACGGTAAATGGAATCGGCTCGAAACCCTCAACGAGATAGCTCTGAATTTCTTTCATTGTCTTTTCGCTCAGCCCCGTTTTCATGGAGGAAAGCCATGCAGCGCATATCATTCCCGCTGCAACAGCTTCACCATGAAGCGCTGGCATATTATCGTCGGTCATTGAAAAACTTTCAAATGCATGACCAATGGTATGACCGAAATTTAGCGCTTTGCGAATGTTTCGCTCATGGAAATCCTTTCTGACCAACTTCACTTTATAGGCAACGGCGGCGGTAATCAACTTCTTCAAGAGTAAACTCTCAGTTGGCTCATCGAGAAGGCTTTTCACCGGTATATTTTGCAACTGTCGCCAATACAAAAGGTCGCTCAGCAGAATGCTTTTAATGATTTCGGCAAGTCCGGAACGGAGGTGATTTTTTGGCAAAGTCTTTAGAAATCCGGTAAAAATAAAGACGTCTGTTGGAGGATAAAATAAACCAACCTGATTTTTAACATTTTCAAGGTTTACGCCGGTTTTACCGCCAATGGCGGCATCCGCCTGACCAATCAAGGACGTAGGCACATTGAAATACCTGATTCCGCGTTGAAATCCACCGGCAACGAAACCTCCGAGGTCGGTTACTACACCGCCCCCCACATTAATTAACAAGCTGTTTCGGTCGGCGCTATAATGATTAAGCGTTTGCCACAGAAATTCGGCTGTTCCAATTGATTTGCATCGTTCTCCTCCTTCCACTTCCAACACTTTTGAACCATTGAGAAATGGAACATGGTCATATAATACTGGAAGGCAAAGCGAACGGGTTTGTGAATCTGCGAGGATGAAAATATTGTCATGGTTAACAGATAGAGCGGTAATTTGCTTATTAATCCGGGAAAGAGCGTCATCCCCGGAAAATATTTGTGTACGTTCTCTCGATACTGTCCTTACCGTTAATTTCATAATACTATATGTTAATGGAAAGCAGCGAGCAGTAAACCAATATCCTGAAAAGGAATATTATAAGCTTTGCTGATAAAAAGATTTGTAAGGATTCCGTTGTAACTGTAAACGCCCTGCCTGACGCCGTAATCGCGTTTGATAAGATTTTCAATTCCTCCTTCGGCGCCGATCTCAAGAATTATTGGCGCAATTATATTATTAAGAGCCTGCGACGCCGTATGTGGCGCTTTTGAGGGAATATTAGGCACTGCATAATGGGTTACGCCATGGAGTTTATAAACCGGCGATTTGTGGGTGGTCGGTCTTGAAGTCTCAAAACAGCCGCCCTGGTCAATACTTACATCAATAGCCACAGCTCCGTCTTTCATCTGGCTGATCATCTCCTCGCTGATTATACATGGGGTTCTGCCTTCGCGGGCATGTATGGCTCCAATGAGAACATCGGCTGTTTTCAATGCGTCAACCAGTACTTTCGGATGTAAAATGGAGGTAAAAACACGCATCCCAAGATTGCTTTGAAGTCGCCGCAAGCGGTAAACGGAATTATCAAAAACCTTCACCAAAGCGCCAAGTCCAATAGCCGAGCGGGCTGCAAATTCACCAACAGTGCCCGCTCCAATAATCACTACGCCGGTAGGAGTAATTCCTGTAAATCCGCCGAACATTTTTCCTCTTCCGTATTCAGGATTAGCGAGGTATTCCGCTGCAATGAATATTGACGCGCTGCCTGCAATTTCGCTCATTGCCCTTATGATAGCCAACTGGTTTGTTTTATCGCGGATGGTCTCAAATGCAAGGGCATTAACTTTTTTCGAAAGAAGCCTTCTGAAATATTCCTCCGATTGAATACCATGCTGAATTGCCGAAATAAGGGTTTGTCTCGGTCTTAGCCACTCCATCTCCTCACGGGTGACTGGTCCGACTTTCAGAATAATATCAGCTTTATAAATTTCCTGCCTGTCATATATTATTTGAGCGCCAGCCTCGCTGTATTCGTGATCGGTGAAGTGAGCGGTAATGCCGGCGCCAGCCTCTACCAGCGCTTCATGTCCATCGCGGCAAAGAAGCGCTACTCCGTCGGGAACCAGTGAAACGCGGTTCTCCTGAACTGAGGCTTCTCTTGGAACGCCGATTAGTAATTTACTTTTCTGACGGGCAACTTCGAGCGTCTCTTCCTGGGGAGTCAAAAGCTCCACCGCTGATATTCGCGCATATTCCTGGCGGGGATCTTCCATGAGTTAGAAAATTTAAACGAAGATACGAAAAAGTAGCGAGGTAGCGAAATTATGAAATTGCTAACCTATGCGGGAGATTGTGCGGAGAGCGTCAAGATCGAGAATTTCCATTTCGTGATCTGATATTCGTAACAGCGCGTCTTTCTGAAAATCGCGCAACACCTTCACGGCGCTTTCCCGCGACATTGCCGAGAGTTCCGACAGTTCAAAACGTGAAAGGATCATCGGGAATTTTGGTTGCTGAAAAATTTCATCATGCAGATAGATAATCGCATCGGCCATTCTGCCCGGCATTTGCTTCTGGGTAAGGTAAATCAATCGGTTGTAAACTGTTAATACATCCCGACTGAAATCCTTTAGGAACTCCTCAGCAAACGCCTGGTTCATACGTAAAATTTCTTTAAATACCTGTAGATTTATAAAACAAACCGACGCGTCGCGTAAAGCTGTAATCGTAAAATGATGACGTTGATCAAAGTAGATACCGGGACCGCCGATAAAACTTGTGGGTTTTACTATGCGTAAAATAGCGGAACGTCCTTCAATTCCCTCCAGATATAGTTTGGCGAGACCGCTGTTGACCGAAAGCACGTGGGTCATAAAGGTACCCTGTTTCTTTATGGTTTCCCCTGCCTTGAAATTCACATTGATTTTATTGGCGTCAACAAGCTGCAATTCCTGCGGATTCAACAAACAGAATAACTGGGACATACACTGACAGCCAACACACTGCTTCAATGGTTTTTCAAAAAATTCAGACATTTGGGAGGAGCTTCAAAATATATCAGTGCATAAAAGTAATAAAATATTGATATATGTCAGTCTTTATCAAAGTTTAATTCCATTTATTAAACATAAGATTTCCTATTTAAAACGTCAATTATGACAGGTTATATTACAAGTAGTTAATATATATACAGGTAGCTTTGGCGCTTTGAAACCACGAACACTTTCCGTATGAAAAGTAGCTCATCAAATCGTAGAAATTTCCTTAAACTTGGAATAGCTGCTGGGGCAACAGCTTTGATTGCCACCGGAGGAAGCGTTCTATCCTCTATAGCAGGCGGTGAAAATAAAGAGACCGGCGAGAAGATAAAATTACTAACTCCCGATGGAAAACTTGTAGAGGTTGACAAAGGACATGTTTGCTGTCAACCTGCCGGAAACCTGGAGGCAAGGGAGGGATTGCCTGATAAGAAAATGGTAATGGTAATTGACCTTGCTAAATGCCGGAATGCAAGAAAATGCCTCCAGGGTTGTCAGAAGATGCATCACCTGCCGCCTCACATGGAATGGATCAAATTTTACCTGATGCGCGACTCCGATGAGATGTCTCCATTTTGGTTTCCTAAACCCTGCCTTCACTGCAATAACCCGCCATGTGTAAAGGTTTGTCCTGTTGGCGCCACCTTTAAACGTTCCGACGGAATAGTGCTTATTGATAACGACCGCTGCATTGGCTGTAAGTTCTGTATGGCTGCCTGCCCATATTCATCGAGGGTTTTCAATTGGGAAGAGCCAAAATTGAATAAGAGTATTAACCAGGCGGCTTACTCTCCTGAAACCAGTTCCCCTCCTAAAATTGGAACTGTAAGCAAATGTGATTTCTGCCCCGATATGGTCAGAAAAGGGGAATTGCCATCATGCGTCAGCTCTTGTCCAAACGGAGTATTTTATTATGGCGACAGAAACGAGGATTCGGTTACAAACGGAACTGACACAGTAAGGTTCAGCGAATTAATAGCTGCAAGAGCAGCTTACCGCTTTATGGAGGAGCTCGGCACCGAACCCAGCGTATATTATCTTCCTGCCGTTGACCGTGCATTTGATTATACCGTAGGATTCGAAGGATTGAGCGAAGAGGAAATTGCCCTTTATAAAACAGAAGCCAATATAACTGAATAAAAAGGAACTATGTACGAGGACGAAAAAACACAGCAAAATCTTAAAGCGTTTAAACCTCAGCTTGAGAAAATGAGTAAAATGGGCGTTGCCCTTATTGTCTTTCTCTTACTAGTTATAGGGTTTGGCATATTTGCGTTATACACCCAAATAGCGGATGGACATATCGTAACCGGTATGCGCGACAATGTAGTTTGGGGATTATATATTGTCAATTTTATCTTTTTTATCGGCATTAGTTACGCCGGCGCTTTGATTTCCGGGATACTTCACTTGCTGCGGGTTCCCTGGAGGACGCCGATTATCCGTATGGCTGAAATGATCACGGTGATCTCCACAATGATCGGTCCGTCATATATATTATTGTGTATCGGTCGGCTCGACCGTTTGCCGAACTTAATGCTTTTCGGCAGAATCCAGTCTCCGATCATTTGGGATGTTATCGCCATTACCACTTATCTTTCAGGCAGTATCATTTTTCTCTATCTTGCCATGATCCGCGACCTTGCCATTCTGAGGGATAACCCTGTAAAAAAAGCCACCTGGCGTAATCCCATTTACAAATTTTTATCAATGAGATACCAGGATACCACAAAGCAAAAGGAGTTATTGAATGTAGCAACCGATCTGTTGTCAATTGTAATCATTCCGCTCGCTATTCTGGTTCACTCGGTTCTTGCCTGGATTTTCGGAATGACGCTTCGTCCGGGTTGGCACAGCACAATCTTTGCCCCATATTTCGTAATAGCCGCAGTATATTCAGGTACCGGCGTTCTGATTGTAGTCATGTGGGTTTTCAGAAAAGTTTACAGCCTCGAATCGCAAATCACAAAGATTCATTTCAATTATCTCGGTCTTATAATGATCGTTCTGGGCGCCATGTACGGCTATTTTACCTTCAGCGAATACCTTACGAGTTGGTATGGTTCCATCAAATGGGATATGGAAGTATTGCACAAACTTTTTAACCCCACCGAGTACTGGTCGCTGTTTGTATATGCAGTTTTTGTGGGGGTGCTGGTTCCCATTATTATCGTAACCGTTCCAAAATTCCGCAACATCAATTCTATTGCCTTTGCCGGCGCTATTGCCGTACTTGCGCTTTGGGTAAAACGATATCTGATAATCATCCCAACACTTGAATCCCCGTTGCTTCCTATCCATGACTTGCGTCCCGAATTTGTCCACTATTCGGCTACCTGGGTTGAATGGTCGCTTACTTTCGCCGGTATCGCTATGTTTATTCTGCTTTTCTATCTCTTTTCTAAATTTATCCCAATCATCCCGATCGTAAGAACCGGTGAAGAAAAAGACTATTCGAGGCTAAGGAAAATCGTATTTGAAAAACAGATGAAAAAGGTGATCAAAGAGCGCAAAAATAGCGACGTTGTTGCAACAGGAATTATTATCCTGCTTATGCTTGCATTAACGCCCAGAGTTATGGCGCAGGGAGAAGAGCCTGTTAAAACTGTTTTGAAACTTGAGTATTTCCATGTTGATTCTGTCCAAAACCTTACCGCTACTTTGCGTGCAAAGGTTTCCGGGATGTACCTTCCCCTTGAAGGAATGGAGATAAATTTCAAATCGCTTCAAGGCAAAACAGAAAAACCCATCAGCGCGGCGCTTACAAATGAGAAAGGCAAAGTAACTATCGCTATTCCCGAAGATGTTCTCAATACCGGCGGAGATAATGGAATTTATTCATTTGAAGCGTCATTTTCCGGAAAAGACAAATACGACAAATCATCATCGGTTACAACCATGAAGCCTTTGCGAATGGAGGTGACATTTTTTCAGAAGGATGGTGAAAAAATGGTTAGCCTGAAAGCTTTTGAACCCGGAAAAGACAATCAATGGGTTCCGGTTGAAAAATTAGATATTCAATTTTATGTTCCCCGAACCTTCAGTTTACTGAAAGTCGGACAAGCTGCAATAGAAAATGGTACAACCAGCCTGGAATTTCCGACGTCAATTCCCGGCAACCAACTTGGATATCTGACCATCGTGGCAAAAGTGGAAGAAAATGAAATTTATGGGAATGTTGAGGTAAGCGGCACAATCAACTGGGGGAAACCTTTACCTCCGGTAAAAGTCATAAAACGGGGATTGGGCGATACCGACGCTCCGCTGTGGATGGTTTATACCCTCATAGTATTGCTTTCGCTTGTGTGGTTTCATTACATGTATGTTATTTTCACTATTTTCAGAATTCGTCATCTCGGCAAATCATAATTATTCACAACAACTAAAAATGGAGGTTTTATGAAATCAGTTCAAATCAGGTTAATGGTCATTTCACTTGGAATGTTCCTAATTTATTCGTTCAGCAGCAATATTCAGGCGCAAACAGCGGCGGCATGGAATGTTCCCGCAAAGTTTAAAACTATGAAAAACCCGGTAGCGGCAGGTAAAGAAGCTGTGTCGGAAGGGAAAGATCTTTATGCAAAACACTGCAAATCTTGTCATGGCAGCGCAGGATTGGGCGATGGACCCAAGGCAGCCAGCCTCGAAGTGACTTGCAGCGACTTTTCAACTAAAAAATTCCAGGCGCAGGCTGATGGAGAAATTTTCTTTCAGATGACAGAAGGAAAAGGGAAGATGCCCTCGTTTAAAAAACTGATACCGGAAGATAACGGACGGTGGAGCATCGTCTATTATCTCCGCACAATGGCTGCAAAATAATAAGGATTATCATGCCTCAGGAAACCCAGGATCAATCGGTCGTCATTAGTGAATTGCTTGAAAAGGTTAATTCGCTTGAAATCAGGATTGACAAGATTGAAGGACAACTTGACGGCGCTGTTCAGAGTTTGGCATCTGCCCGCGCGGGCAGATACCAAACTGAACATACCGTTAGCAACACCAACGAGGATGTTCTCGTTGACAAGGGTTTGATTGAGTCGAACATCTTTGAATATGGACTGGCATGGTTTGGCAGCCTGGTGTTACTTTTCGGTATCGCATTTCTGTCGAACTTAGCCAGAAACTACCTGAATGGTCCTTTGGCAAGTATAGTAGGTTATTCGGCGGTAGCCGGAGTGTTTTTCCTGAGTTGGTATCTCAGAAATTCTTTTACTCATCTTTCATTCCTGCTGAATATAAGCGCCCACTTACTGGTTTATTACATTACTCTGCGTTTGTATTTTTTCATTGCTCAACCAGTAATTCCGGTAAAAGGCGTTGTTTTATTTATGCTGTTTGCGGTAGTTTGCATACAATGTTATTATGCGATCCGGCGAAATTCTGAATTACAGGCTGTAATTGCCTTGATTTTATCGCTTGCAACAGCATTGTTCGCAGACGCTACATTTGTCAGTTTGCCGCTTATAATCATCACGGCAGGTTTATCGGTATTCCTTTTTTTCCGATTTGGCTGGCAGCGGCTTTTGATTGCTTCAATGATTCTGGTTTACGCTTCACAAAGTATCTGGCTGCTTAACAACCCAATCATGGGCAACCCAATTGGGGCGTTTGCAACACATACTTTCAACCTTGTATCCCTGTTTTTATATGGCGCTATTTTTTCCGTCATTCCGATGATAAGGCAGGAAGGAAAGTTTCCCAACAGCGTTTATCCTGCAACTATTCTTATCAATGGAATGAGTTTTTCTGTTGTTCTTTTATCAGTAATCGCTTCATATTATTCAGCGGGTTATGTCTGGATTTTTTCCATGATCTCTGCTTTATGCCTGGTCTATTCAATATTTCTGAAATACAGGACAAAACGGATATTCGATCCTGCATTCTTTGCCATATACAGTTTTATGGCTCTGAGCGTAGCCGTGTATGGCTATTCGAAACTTCCTGACGCCTTATGGCTGCTTGCCCTGCAAAGCTTGTTGGTAGTTTCTTGGGCGCTGTGGTTCCGCTCAAAAATCATCGTGGTTATGAATACAATTCTGTTTGTCGGAATTCTTATAATATATCTGGCATTTTATCACTCGGTGGATAAAGTGAATTTCGCCTTTGTTGTAACGGCATTCGTCAGCGCACGGGTTATCAACTGGAAAAAGGAACGACTAACGCTTAAAACCGAGTTTATCAGGAATACTTACATGATTACCCTTTTCTTTTCAATGCTGTTTGCGCTTTACCATGTAGCGCCAAAACAATACGTCACCCTCTCCTGGACGGGCGCTGCCGTTTTTTATTTTGTAATGAGTCTGATACTGAAGAACATCAAATATCGGTGGATGGCTATAGCAACTGTTCTGTTTACAGGATTTTACCTGTTTTTTGTCGACTTGTCGCACCTTGAAACCGGATACAGAACGCTGGCTTTCCTTTTCCTCGCCGCAATTTCGCTTGGAGCCTCCTTGTATTTTACAAAAAAAGTGCGGAAAAAATCACAGTCAGGGGCTTTGTGATTCAATTGCCATCCTCTTTCCTTAACCAATAAAATTTGTATGTCAAAGAAAAACAAGAAAGATTCATCACGCCGGAGCTTTCTAAAAAATGGCTTTTCCATTGCCGCCGGGACTATTCTGGGGGGAGGGATACTGGCAGCTTGTACCAAAGAACAGGAACCTCCTGCGCCTGGCGATAAAGTAAAAGTTCTCACCGCCGACGGTAAACTTATGGAAGTTGAAAGAGGGCATGCCTTATGTTGCAACGTCCCATCTTCGGTAGAAGTGAGAAAAGGAATTCCCGGACGCCACTTTGTAATGGTAATTGACCTCGCGCGATGCCGCAATGCCCGGTCATGTGTAAACGCATGTAACAAAATGCACTTTTTAGAGCCGGGGCAAGAATGGATAAAGGTATTTCTGATGCAGGATTCGGAAGATACCACCCCTTACTGGATGCCAAAACCCTGTTTTCATTGCGATACTCCCGCATGTGTTAATGTTTGCCCCGTTGGCGCTTCTTTCAAACGCGACGACGGAGTTGTACTCGTTGACAACCAGCGCTGCATTGGCTGTAAATTCTGCATGGCGGCCTGTCCCTATTCATCCCGCGTATTTAACTGGAAAGCCCCATCTTTCAAAGTGGATGCAAAATATTCTCCCACATCAGGCGTCCCCCAGGTTGTAGGCACTGTTGGGAAATGCGATTTTTGCCCCGATTCATTTATTACCGGCATCTTACCCGATTGTGTAACGGCATGCCCGAATGGCGTTTACTTTTTCGGCGATAAAAATGAAGATGTTGTCACCAATGGCGTGGAATCTTTCCGGTTTTCGGAGCTTGTAAAGGAAAAAGCCGCTTACCGATATATGGAAGAACTCGGAACCCGCCCCAATGTTTATTATTTGCCACCTGTGGATAGAAGATTCCCGGTAGAGGAAGGATTTGAGAATATGCCCGACAGCATTAAACCTGCCTATCAGGTCAAAAGAGCTCATCTGAAAAAATTTAAAATCTAAATTCTCTTATTATGAATTCACCGGAACTTGCACAAAAAAGATTAGTTGAAATAATTTCCCGATGTAACAAACCATCAGCGCTTCGTAAAGTCCTATTCAGTTTTTTTCTACTTGTATTTCTTTTTGCGATTTATGCATTTATAACACAATTAGTCAAAGGACAGATTGTTACAGGCATGAGGGATTATGTTGTTTGGGGTATTTATGATGTAAACTTTATCTTTTTCATCGGGATCAGTTACGCCGGAGCCATGATTTCGGGAATTCTTCATCTGCTGCATGTTGAATGGAGAAAGCCGATAATCCGTATTGCAGAAATGATTACTGTAATCTCAGTTATTATTGGTCCGGTCTTCATTTTGGTAGAAATGGGAAGGCTGGATCGGATTTTCAATATTTTCACCCACGGAAGAATCCAATCTCCAATTCTCTGGGATGTTGTGGCAATTACAACTTACCTGTCGTGTAGCATACTTTTCCTTTACCTTGCATTGATAAAGGATTATGCTCTGTTCCGCGACAATACCGAATTGAAGATTCCAAAATGGCAACGCTATTTTTACAGAAAATTTGCCGCCACCTATTCCGGATTGCCTGAACAAAAAAAATTACTCGAAAGGGCTCTCACGATCATGTCGGCAATTATTATCCCGCTTGCAGTTCTTGTTCACTCTGTATTAGCGTGGATTTTTGGTATGACAATACGCCCCGGATGGCACAGCACCATATTTGCGCCATATTTCGTAATAGCTGCAGTATATTCAGGTACAGCGGTGTTAATTATTGCGATGTGGATTTTCAGAAAATTTTATCATCTTGAAGAATATAT
>JBAXRP010000050.1:0-21628 GCA_037131145.1 Bacteroidota bacterium | reverse complement strand
CCGGTTGTTTACCTACGTTGCATTCTTAATGACATCATGCTATTTTATCAATGGGTTGGCAAATTGGAATGAGCAAGCCAGAATCGTTTTTAAAATTCCATTCCTACGGAACTTAAATTTGTTTCGTAATCATATTCGTGTCTTTTTACCACGGAGACACGGATTACACGGAGTTACACAGAGTTGAAGGAATTAAAAAACCTCCGTGTTTCTCTGTGATCTCCGAGTCTCCGTGGTTCATTTTTTTTTATTCCTTTATTCCTTATCTTTTATTTTGATGTTTTTTTTGGCAAAATATTTTTGTTGATCTTCTGCATCTCTTTATTGATAAGTGTTACAGAGGGAAATATTTTTGACCAACGTTTAAAAACCTGTTTGGTTCTGACTTATTCAGATTAGGTATCCAACCGGATAGTCATATTATTTTTTTACTCCTGGTAACACCGGAATTGTAAATTTTTTAAAAGTAATCTGGCATAATTTTACAAAAACTTTATTTGTTAGGGTTACAGTGGCAGTTAGGAATTATACCAATTCGATAAATTAAAGGTTTGTGCGTTAATTACATAGAAAATAGGTACATTAAAAAAACTCCGGTTTCCCGGAGTTTTTATTTATGGTTAGTGCCCATTGCGCAAGGGTATTTCTCAGTATATCTTTGTTGCATAAGAAAAAGGAAAATAAAAGTTTACAACAAGTAGAAAAAGTTTACAAGAAGCAAAACCGAAATACTCAACAAATCAACAAAAAACAAAATTACTAATAAACCAACAAACTAATAAACTAACAAACAAATAAACTTAAAAACAAATCAACTAAAACCCAAAAACCACATGAAAACAATTACAAAAATTTTCGCAGTAGCATCATTTTTAACAATGTTCGCAGTTACAGTAGAAGCTCAGGTAACGGCATCAGCAAGCACCGAGGCAACAATTATTGCCCCAATTTCTATTTCAAAACAGGTAGATCTGAATTTCGGAAATCTGGCAGTTGGCGCAACAGGCGGCGTTGTCACTTTGGCGCCTGTGCTTGCAGCCACACGCACACAGGTTGGCGGCGTTACCTTCCCGGTTGTAATTGGCACTGTTACTGCCGCCGAGTTTGATGTAAACGGCCTCGCCGATCAAACCTATTCCATTATTCTTCCTACATCCTTTTTAATTACCAATACAACCGGCACGGGAGGCGAAACAATGGTTGTTGACAACTTCACAAGTACGCCAACGCCAACCGGTACTTTGGATGGATCAGGGTATGAAGTATTGTATGTTGGCGCTGATGTTACTGTTGCAGCTAATCAACAATATGGCGTTTATCAGTCAACTGCTGATTTCGATGTTACTGTAAACTATAATTAAACAATCAAGCTGAAAAGAAACGCTGTGTCATCACAGCGTTTTTTTTTATTGCAATAAAGCATACAAACTTTTATGGAATTTGTCGTAATCTCAGAAAATGATGTATCTTTATCAGGAAATTCAAAACAGATGTACCATGGCGTATAAAGTTTTTATCCTCATACTTGCCTTTTCCTGGAGTTTATCCTCTATTTTCGCACAAAGCGGTACTTCCGGTTCCCGCGCAAGCGCTACCGTGGTTGAACCTATTTTACAAACCAAATCGGTTGACCTGAATTTCGATCGCGTCGCAATAATCATTGCAGGTATGGTTGAACTGATACCTTCCGATTTCAGGACTTCGCCGGAAAATATAACGCTTCCTGTTACTATGGGCACTTTTACAGCCGCCTCCTTCTTAGTTTCGGGAACTACAACAGCCTATACCTACAAAATAACAGTTCCATCATCCCCATTGGAAATTACAAACGGTAAAAATAACCTTATAGTTCAATCCTTAGACACCGATTCAATGCAAAACTCAGATTCTGATTTACTTGCAGGCGTTTTTGTTTCGGTTTCGCCTTTGAATGTAACCGTGAACTACAATTAGAAAACTAAAACGGGAAAGGTAATCTGGCGCTCTTTCCCGCCGAACTTATGGTTAAGCTGCCAGCGTATCTAAAAAGAAGAAGTATGCAACTTCCAGGGTTATTAGTTAAAAAGTCCGGATCGTACCGGATTGCTTTGTTATTTAAGGGTTTGTTTATGATGGCGCTCTTTGTGGTCGCCTCTTTCGGCGATGTTTATTCTCAGGGAAATTTGCTGATACTTCCCCGAAGAGTGGTTTTTGAGGGAAATGTGAAATCGCAGGATCTTACCCTTGCAAACACAGGTAATGATACCGCAAAATACCAGGTGTCAATAGTTCAGATGAGAATGAAAGACGATGGGTCCTTTGAGCAGATTACAACGCCTGACGAGGGTCAGTTTTTTGCTGAAAAGTACCTTAGGTTTTATCCCCGCACGGTAACGCTGGCGCCGAAAAAATCGCAGATCGTAAAAATGCAGTTTGCAAAATCAGCAAAAATGGAACCCGGCGAATACCGTTCCCATATTTACTTCAGAGCTGTGCCAAAAACACGGGCGCTCGGCGAAAATGAACTCGTGAGAGATTCCGCATCTGTAACTGCCCGACTTGTTCCTGTTTTCGGAATCACTATTCCGGTAATTATCAGGATAGGCGAACCAACTACAAAGGTTACAATGACTGATATGTCGGTTGAAATGGTGAAAGATACCCTTCCAAAACTTAAAATGACATTTAACCGTGCTGGCAATTTTTCGGTTTATGGGGATATGATCGTAACCTATATTTCCAAAGATGGGAAAGAGACAAAGGTAGCTTCGGTGAAGGGGGTTGCGGTTTACACGCCAAATTTGTCGCGCCGTTTTCAATGTAACCTCGACAGGATTCCCGGCGTTGACTATAAATCGGGCAAATTGCACATTGTTTTTACCACGCCGGTTGATACCAAACTTCAAAAACTGGCAGAGGCAGATTATATTCTAAAGTAATAAACTTGATTTGACCGCTATGTGGCAATGGGTAGCCTTTTTAACGACAGATCCGGATGATGAAGATGAAGTTTTCAACGGCTATATTTGCGTATGTCACCCTAAGCGCTGCAATTTTATTCTTCAACACTGATGGGTTTGCAATTAAATTATATAGTTACCAGTCTGGTAACTGGAATGGTTCAAATATCTGGACTACCGACTCCACCGGAACCACGCTTACAGGTTCGGCAACTCCCGGCAACAGCGATATTGTTTGTGTCCTTACCGGTCGCACGATAACAGCTACCGGTACTATAGCCAATACAGGTCTTACAATAACCATTAACATTGGCGCTGTACTGAACCTCGCTGATAAAACGGTGACAAATCCCATAATTTTAAATGGAAAAGGGCGCATTCGAACAAGCAGGGTAAGTTCGACGCCTTTTTTTGCGTTACTTCCAACAATCTCCAGTGGAACTTTTCTTACATTAAATGGCGGAACTGTTGAATACTATGCCGCTTCCGGGAGTTTTTCCATTGATGGTAACGTTGCAACATATTGCAATCTTGTTATCAACCTTGGACTTGTAACTCAGATAATGACCATAAGCAGAAATCTCAATATATATGGTTCATTAACAATACAAAAAGGAATTTTACAGATCAATAATACATCAACCACCAAAAGAATTATAACGGTTGGGGGTAATCTGACCGTTGAATCAAGCGGAAAAATTACTACCGGTAGCGGAAATACAAATACCGCTTCTTATTCTATATCAAAATATACGACAGCAAATAATACTTTACCGCCTACCGGACAATTTCATACCATTTTTCACCAGCTAAACATTGGAGGCGATTTTATTAATAATGGAAGTGTAAGATTTACAAACCTTACAGCCCCGAATTATGGCGAATTTGCCGGTAATGGCGCAGTAACAGTCAGATTTACCGGTGAAGCAAACAACACTGTCACGCTGAATGGAATCACTGATTTTTACAATCTGATTATTGATAAAGGGAGTGACCAAACTTACATTCTGACCCTGTTTTCATCGAACGTTACAAATTTTGCTTTGTACGGCTCAAATGCAGTGAGGCGTGATCAAAACACACCCTTTACGCAGGATAATCCTGAAGTGAGAAAGGCTCTGTGGCTAAAAAATGGCACATTAAAACTTACAGGCAATATCTTGATTCCCTCATTGTCCGAAGGTCCTGTAGGACCGGCAGGTAACGGCGATTATGCCATCGGGCTTGCAGCTCAATTATGGATTGCCGGACCCAATGTTTCTGTTTATACCACCGCATCAGATTCCTCCGGGTTTCCACAAGCTCCGGCACACTCTGCCGGAGTAACCACGAATCCTGAACAGGCGCTCTCAATTTTTGGAACTTTCAGAATTTCCGACGGTTATTTCAGCACCCGTCACAGTTCTGGTATTATTTTCTGGAATACAGCCAATTCCTCATCAATGGTTGTGGTTGACGGAGGCGTTGTGAATGCCACTGTTATGCGGAGCACAGGAACCGCCGCAGGAAAAACATCTTATGTTCAAACCGGAGGAACCGTGATTATACGTGGTAACGAAACTGAACCTGGGGAATTATCTTCAGTTCCCATATTCAATATTCCCAATCCCAGTTCAACTTTCGTAATGACCGGAGGCGAAATTATCATACGCGACCGGAATAACGGATCGGATACCACCGGAAACGGCGTTTTTCTGAATTGCGATCCGGGAAATTTCTCAGTAACAGGAGGGAAAATCACCTTTGAAACAAACCCTGTAAATTCACCATCAACTGACATTTATTCGAAGGTCAATTTATGGAATCTCGATGTTAAACGTAAGGACACAACCGGTGTAACAGGAGTTCCCATTGTAAACCTGTTGCATGATCTGATAGTTTCCAATAAGATAACTATTTATACAAATGCCAGACTCTCCGCAGGAATCGGAAATTATCCGGTGACGGTAAGTAACGATTTTTTTATCAACCAGGGAGGAACATATACGCCAAATAATAATACAACAGCCATGACTGGTTACGGTAACCATTTCCTATGGAATGACGGGACAATTACCAATGGATTATATAACCTCGAGGTGAGTAAACCTCTGGGGAGTTTAATTCTTGCTTCATCTGTTAGTTCATTTACTGTTAGAAATGACCTGACGATAACTACAGGGACTCTTGCCGACGGAGGAAAAACAGTTTATGTATCGGGAAATGTTTTAAATAGCGCAATGCACGTTGGCGCCGGTAAAATTTCTTTGAATAAATCCTCCGGAACTCAGGTAATATCAGGAAACGGACTCGGCGTTTTTCAGAATCTTGAATTAAATAACACCAATGGTTTATCAGGAACCGCTCAGGTTTCCCTTGCTGCCGATATTGGAATTACGGGAGTTCTTACCCTGGCGAATGACCGGTTATTTGATATTGCCCGCTACCTGTTGACTCTTTCAGGGCTTGCCTCCATTTCGGGCGCTATAAGCGCTTCGAGGTTTATTCTTACTTCAGGGGCGCCTTCGGATGGCGGACTTCGAAGAATTTATATTGACACAACCACCTATATTTTTCCCGTCGGAAGCGGATCAAATTACACCCCGGTAACCATCCACCTGAAAAAAAAGCCTGCAACCTTCGGAAGTGTCACCGTGAAACCAGTTCCTTTACAACACCCTTTTGTGACAAATTCAACCTGCCTTCCAAATTACTGGAAGGTGGAGGAGGCTGGATTTACCACTATTCAGGCAAATTCCATCTCTCTTTTATTTAATTATGGAAATTTGTCAGATAATCCGTTGTATGTTCCGGGTAAATATAATCCTGCATTTTGGACTTACGTTAACGATGTAACTCTGGTTGACGAAACCACCAATTTGATCTCCTTTCCTTCTGAAAGTAGTTTTACCGGTGATTATACTGCCGGAATTTCTGCGGCATTTGGTTCCGTAACTGCGTTTTATAGTCGAAGTAACGGTGAATGGAGCTCTCCGTCAACCTGGTCGAATGTGGATTTTGGCGGCGCTCCCGCATCAATGGCGCCGGGAGCAAACAATCCTGTTTTCATCGGTAATGGAAGCGGGTACAATCATACTGTTAGCGTTTCAACAGGTTCGGTTTTTTGTGGAAGTTTATCAATTAAATCAGGATCAACGCTTGATATAGGAAGTACAACCGGTCATAACTTTGGAACGGTTTTACCGGGAAGCCTGGGGAAATTAAGGATATCTTCAACCGGCGCAACAGCCGTTTTCCCTGCGGGTGATTTTGGTAATTTTTTGGGCGCGAGCGGAGGAACAGTTGAATATTATACCGGTAGCGTTGATTTTCTTCTACCATTAATTTCGGCCTCACCAACTTCACGGTCTATTACCAATTATTACAATCTGGCTCTTTCGCCCGCCACCGGATTTAACATTACAATGCCTAATGTTGATCTTGTTGTTTATGGATCAATGACTGTTAGTGGAAGTTCCGCTACCGGTTTCGTTAAATTGAACGGTGCAGCAGCGCGATTATTGACAATTAAAACCGACTTGTTGATAAACAAAGGCAATCTTGTTTTTCAAAATGGAAATGCCCAATCAATAAGAATTGACAGGAATCTCACCATTGCGTCAGGGGCAATTTTTAACCTGGCGGCTACCGGCGCTGTTGTCAGTCATAAAATTTCATTGGGAGGAAATGTTACAAACAATGGAACACTAGATTTAAGCGCTATTGTAACGCTTAATCTTTACAAGTGTGATGTTACTTTTACCGGCACACTCGCCGCTTCAATATCAGGTAGGGGAACAACCAACGACTTTTATTCATTAACGCTTGATAAAGGCGCCTCCTCAATACCCACCCTTACTATTACCTCCACTGCCTTTACCTTTTCCAATAATACTGCGCCATTAACATTACTTAATGGAACATTCAGATTATCAACAAGCGCGCTTTCTGTCACCGTGGCGAGCGAGAAATTTACTATACCGTCAACAACCTGTTTATCGGCAAACGGAGGGTTCATTCTGGTTGCAACTGCTGCCGACGATAATGCCGATGTTATTCTTTCGGGAATGATTGAGGTAAAATCGGGCGGGATTATTATCGGAAATTCAGCCGATAGTATTAACAATGATATTGAATATTCAGGCGCTGGTTATCCTACAATTGAAATCAGCGGCGGATCTTTATTCGTAAATGGTCAGGTACGACGAAGTATGATCAATGGACTTGGCTCGCTTGTTTATAAACAATCGGGTTCAAGCGGTGTTACAATAAATGGAAGAAAATCGCAGCCAACACGCGCGAAATTAGAGATTTTAAATTCCGGGAGCGTCTTCGATATGTCGGGAGGCGCTTTGAATATAGTCAGAGGAGGCAGTATTACCTATAATGATCTCTATTTGCGACCTGAAAATTCAACAATTACAGGAGGCACAATCGTTTTTGGGAGTACTGTAACAGAAGGTACCGGAAATCTTAACAGTTTTACTCTTGATTCACAGTCGCCATTATTTAACCTTACGGTTGATGGCGTTACCAGACCTAAAACGCTGACTCTTTCGGTTCATGGTATTTCGTTGAAAGGCTCCCTGACAGTTCAACCCACTTCTGTTTTTAATGCCGACAGTCTGGATGTAAATATTGCCGGAAACCTTGTGAATTTAAATACCGACGCCGGTTCAGGGGTAACAACGGGTGGATACCGGGTGGGTTCTTTGCGTCAGGAGACTACATTTAACGGCGCTGACGCAACACAAAGTATTACAGGCGTTGCCGGAAATATCACAAATTTTGCCAAATTGATTATCAACAATACAAATCTTACAGGAACAGTTTCGTTAGACGCCGGCACTGCTGTAAGAGTAAATAAAGATCTGACTTTAACCGGCGGCGTTTTAAATGATGGAGGAAATATAGTTACGGTGATCGGTAATATAACCAATTCTGCTGTACATACCGGAACCGGGCGGATTTTACTTGCCGGTTCATCAGTGCAGACGTTATCGGGAAATGGATTTGGAAAATACGGGAATCTATACCTTAACAGCGCTTATGATGTTTCAATGATTGTTACAATGGATATTACCGGAGTTCTCACTTTTCAAGGCAGAATGCTTGATATTGGAAATAATTTACTGATCCTGTCCAATACTGCCGACGGTTCAATAGTTGGTAATTCGGCAACAAGTTATATAAGGACTGACGGTTTGATTAGCGACGCCGGAGTTAGAAAATCCTTTCCGGCAGCAGCTCACGATTTTACTTTCCCTGTAGGTTGCCCGCAAAAATATACTCCGGCGCGAATTAATGTTACAACCAATTCCGCATCAGGAACAATTACAATGGTTCCGGTCAATTCCAAGCATTTTTGTACAACCGATCCGGGAGATTTCCAGTTAAAATACTACTGGCATGTTACCAGCGCCGGTTTCAGCGGCATGACTGCGAGCCATTATTATACTTATCTTTTGGCGGATGTTGCCGGTACGGAAAGTTCGTATATTGGCGGGCGTTTTTATAATAATCAATGGACTCAGGGTACTGCGGTCAGTACAAGTTTACATCAATTCAGTTTTCCAGGCGTTACCTATCTCGATGGAGATTATACTGCCGGTTATCCCTCGGAATTTCTAACTATATTAACATATTACAGCCGAAATGCCACACTCGGCGGCGCATGGGACAATTTGAATACATGGTCAACCGTTTCTCATGCCGGGGCTGCCGCCACAACATACCCCAATGGACAGGTTGTGGTAATTGCATCAGGGCATACTGTAACAGCGAATGGCATAGGGCGTAGGGCTTATACCCTTACACTGACAGGAACCGCAATACTTGATCTTGCAAATTTTGTTGGTCATGATCTCGGAACAGTTACCGGTACGGGAACTATTAAATTAACGCCCTCAGATTACGGGTTTTTTGTTTTTCCGGCAGGAAACTTTTTATTGTTCACCTCAGTCAGTGGAGGCGCAATAGAATTATACAATGCATCCGCCAATCCGGTTGTTTTTCCTTACCCTCAAACCTATAATAGATTAATACTGTCTGGCGTGGGCATTAAATTAATGACCGACGTTGATATCATGCTGAACGGTTCTCTATCCAATTTATCAGGAAGCAACTTTACGGCTTCATCTATTGGGAAGCTAATTCTTAATGGAAATTGGATCAACGACGGAACATTCAGTCATAATAATGGTACAACTATTTTCAATGGTACAACTGTGCTTAGCGGAGCTGTTCCGCTCACTTTAAACCATATTCAGATAAATTCAGGTTGCGGTCTTACCTGTCCGGTTTTAGGTTCGTTCAGTATTGCCGGCGAATGGATCAATAATGGCAGTTTTACCCATAATTCCGGTACAGTAAATTTTACGGGAATCACCACACTCAGTGGAAATTCGACAACAACTTTCAATAATATTCAGATTGGCAGTGGAAAAACATTCACCGGAAAGAGTAGCGCCGACTTTATTGTTCGCGGAAACTGGATAAATAACGGAACATTCAATAATAACGGCGGTGGCGTTGTTTTCGACAGCGTTTCGGTTATTAGCGGATCACAATTAACAGGTTTTGGTAACGTTACAATCAATTCAAATCGCTACCTCACAGGCCCGGCAGCAGGTACCATGAGCGTTTCTCTGAACTTTACAAATAATGGCATATTTAATCATAATGGCGGCACGCTTATATTTAACGGCGAAGTCCAGGATATCGGAGGAAGTTCATCAACCCTCTTTAATAATATAACCGTCGAAACCGGGAGTAATACTTCAATAACGGCGCTGAATCAAAAACTGCGTGGTATTTTGTTAAGCAACGGAAATCTTAGCGCCAACAAAAAACTTACATTGTTGTCGGATCAAACCCAAACAGCGCTTATTGATGGCGCCGGAACCGGCGAAGTGACAGGAGACCTGATAATGCAACGATATCTTCCGGTTGGTTATGGGTATAAATATTTCAGCTCGCCATTTCAGTCAACAAATGTCGGTCAGTTTGGCGATCACGTTAATCTGACTGCTCCGTTCCCTACATTGTACAGGTATGATGAAAACCGGTTTTTTACAGGGTGGTTAAACTATACAAACTCAGCGGGAATTTTAAACCCGATGCAGGGTTTCGCCGTTAATTTTGGATCCACCACTCCGCCGGATACTGTTGATCTTTTTGGGGTTGTGAATAACAGGAGCATGATTCCGCTTACCTTGTTCAACAGCAACCGACCCTTTACCCTCGGTTTCAATCTTATTGGCAATCCCTACCCTTCGCCCATTGACTGGAATGCTTC
Organism: Bacteroidota bacterium; assembly: GCA_037131145.1. GTDB lineage: Bacteria > Bacteroidota > Bacteroidia > Bacteroidales > FEN-979 > CAIVAT01. Next base: position 11,413 of record JBAXRP010000050.1, on the reverse strand, counting down.
AACGGGATGGGTAAGAACCAACATTGACAATGCCGTTTATTATTTTAACGCTGGAACTACAAATCAATACACAGGCACATACAGTTCGTATGTAAACGGCGTTTCAAGCGATGGTATTGCGGGCAGGATTATTGCCGCTATGCAGGGCTTTTTCCTTCATGTTTCCAATGGGACTTTTCCTGTTCAGTCAACTTTAATTTTTACAAATGGCGTCAGAGTCAATAATTTATCACCAACGTTTCATAAAAAAGAATCGCATGAATGGCTACCGTTGCTCAGAATCAGCGCAAGAAATTGTGTTGATGGTTCATCGGGCGACCCTACAGTTATATATTTTAACGATGAAGCTACAATGATGTTTGACAACCAGCTTGATGCGTTGAAACTGATGAATACTGATGTTCTTGAGCCCAATTTGTATTCGTTTTCAAATGATTCAGAAAAACTATCTGTAAACGGAATGCCATATCCAACAGACAGCATAACCGAGGTAAATCTTGGTTTGAATACCTTGCAGGAAGGATTTGTCAGTTTCCGGGTTGGCGCTGTTGAGGAGATGCCGGTAAATCTCTATATCTATTTTTGCGACCGGAAAACGGGCGTTAAACAGAATATTTCATTGCATCCGGATTATCAGGTATTTTTACAACCGGGAACCAGCGAGGATCGTTTTTCAGTAATTTTTAGCATGAAAGATTTGAGACATCAACCGCAGAATGGCAATGCTTTTTATATTTATAGTTTCAGGAACAGGTTATTCATTTATTCAAAACTCGATTCCGGCAGACAGGCAGACCTTGTAATTTATAATTTACTTGGACAGCGGTTATTCAGCAAAACCATAACTGTTGAAGGTTACCACGAGATGGATGTAAACTATCCAACCGGCATATACGTGGTTTGCTTATCAATGGGCGATGCGATTTTAAACAAGAAAGTTTACATCAATAACCAATGGTAAAGTTGTGAAAAACAAGTTAATCATCCACAGTTTCAGGATTTTGACAATTTTGGGCGTTTGGTTTCTGATTTGTGATTGTCTGTATTCACAGGAAATGCCGCCACGGCCAGTTTCAATTTCATTGGAACGTAATCTGAGTTTCGGCGCATTTTCACAAAGTATGGGAGGCGGTTCAGTTATTGTGTATTCTTCAGGATCAAGAACATCCACAGGCAATATTCTCCTAGTTAATCTTGGCTATATGTATTATCCTGCTTTATTTAAGCTGGAAGGGAATCCAGGAACTGTTGTTCATTTTATGGCTGGTCCCGATGCAATCCTATATGGTAATCACGGAGGCACAATGTCCATGAAACTCGGAGATTCTGAACCGCTCTCACCTTTTATTTTATCATCATCCTCACAAAATGGAACCATTCTGGTTTTTATTGGAGGAACATTAGTAGTTGGGAATCCGCTTGCAAACCCTCCGGGAAACTATAGCGGTTCTTTCATTGTGATGTTTCTCCAGGAATAGCAGGAGGCGCCAAAACCATTTAATTCACATTGACCGACGAAATTGCATACAGAAATTCCGGCTTTGTTCAATTCCGGTATAGTTTGGGCATGGAGTATGCTTTCATGGTTCTTACACTTATTCTGATTCTTTGTGGTGACATGGCTTCAGGGCAGGAAGAGACTGATTATGAAGAAATATCTGTTTTCCTTTTTATCAGACAGATTGGAAGCGCTGAAATGCCTGCCTTTATTAACGGAGAGGTGTTGTATCTGCCGGTTGCCAATGTTTTTTCTTTTCTGAAAATCCAGAATACGCCGACTCCTGGCTATGACTCGGTGTCTGGATTTTTTATAAATCCACAATCGCCATTTCTTGTCGACCGGGTTAGCAACAGAATATATTACGAGAAAAAAGTGTATGAATTGAAACAGGGAGATTTGATTAGAACAGAGAATAACCTTTACCTGAAGTCAAACTATTTCGGTGAAATCTTTGGACTTGACTGCAACTTTTTATTCAGCAGCATGTCGGTAACACTGACGACGAAACTTGAACTTCCGGTTATCAGAGAGATGCGACAGGCAATGATGCGATCTAACCTTAGCAGATTAAAAGGGGATATCAAACCCGATACGGTAATAAAGCGCAATTATCCATTCTTTCACGTTGGGGCGGCTGATTGGTCGTTATCAACGAGCGAAATATTCAATGCAAAGAGCGATATTCGTCTAAACCTCGCGGTGGGTGGAATATTGGCAGGAGGAGAAGCCTCAGTTAATCTGAACTACTCTAATAACCAAGCATTTGACGAACGTCAACAAAACTATTTGTGGCATTTTGCCAATAACGATTTCCGACTAATCAAACAGATAATGGTCGGAAAAATACCTACTCAGTCTGCATTTTCGATAACAGCGCCGGTAATAGGAATTAATATTACAAATACCCCGACAACATTTCAGCGCTCATTTTGCACCTATACATTAAGTGATTACACTGAGCCAGGGTGGATTGTTGAGCTTTATGTTAACTATGTGCTGGTTGATTATGTTAAAGCCGACGCATCAGGCTATTTTTCATTTGAGGTTCCGCTTGTTTATGGAAATTCTCTCGTAAAACTTCGGTTTTATGGTCCCTGGGGAGAAGAGCATACACGTGAACAATCAATTCGTATTCCATTTAATTTTTTACCACCCCGCAGATTAGAATACACCATCAATGCAGGAGTGGTTGAAAACGAACAAAACAGCATTTATTCAAAACTCAATCTGCATTATGGAGTAAACCGGCGTCTGACTGTGGGAGCAGGAGTGGAGTACCTTTCAACCACCGTTACTGCGCCTGCGATGCCTTTTGCCAATTTTTCAATGCGGCTTGCGACAAGTTTATTACTTTCCGGCGAATATACCTTTGGCGTAAGGTTCAGGGGGGTACTCACCTACCGGCTTCCTGCGGATTTGCTTATTGAGCTTTATTATACGAGTATTGATAAAAACCAAAAGGTGATTAGCTCCAATTATTTCGAAGAACGGAAAGCGGTAATTTCCATGCCTGTCCGAACAGGTTTTTTTTCATCGTTATTGCGATTGACGTTGAATCAAATCGTTGCGCCGGGATCCAACTATTTTTCATCAGAACTACTGGTATCTGGCGCTGTGCTTGGCGTAAGTACGAACCTGACAACTTATGCCCTTTTTTTGGATCCAACAAAGCCATATATATTCAGTAATCTTTCGCTTGGCATAAAACTGCCGGCAAAAATTATCTTTACTCCACAGGCACAGTTCATTTTAAGTGAGACCAAATTTTTATCATATAAACTGGAGATTGAGAAAAAAATTTTTCGTAATGGAAGTATAAATCTTCTTTATGAAAAGAATTTTGTGAATAACATCAACACTTTTCAGATTGGAATACGATATGATTTTTCAGCGGTGCAAACAAATGCTTCAATGAGATATTCAAATGATGGAACTAACTTTCTTCAATTCGTAAGAGGCAGTATGATTTATGAAGGGAAAGGCGGTCATTTACAATTTTCCAGAAATTCTGCGGTTGGAAAGGGTGGCCTTGTAATTTTGCCTTTTTTGGATTTGAACGGCAACGATAAATATGATAAGGATGAACAAAAAGTTATCGGACTGGATTTGAGGATTAGCGGAGGACGCATTGAAAAGAATTATCATGACAGTACGATTCGCGTATCTGAAATGGAGCCTTTCACAACCTATTATATTGAAATGGACCGTTCTGGTTTTGAAAACGTTTCATGGCAGATACCAAAACCGGTGATCAGTATTACGATCAACCCTAATCAGTATAAACAAATAGAGATTCCGATAAAGATAATGGGCGAGGTTTCCGGATTTGTTTATCTGGAAAACGACTCGGCAAGACGAGGACTCGGTCGGATTATAGTTACGGTTTATCGGGAACATTCCGGATTTATAACGAAAACCATGACGGAGGAGGATGGATATTTTAATTATCTTGGACTGTCTCCGGGAATATATTCTGCAAAAATTGATTCGATTCAATTGCGAAAAATCAAAATGGAAAGCGCCCCCTTGATAATACCATTTGAAATTAAACGATCGAAGGAGGGAGACCGCGCTGAGGGGTTAGAGTTTATTCTTCGTCCTTTCCATGAACCTCTGAAAGAAGAAAATTGAAAGAATCTTTGTTAAATTGTTTAACGTTTCCTTTTACCTGATTTTTTAACCTATCTTTGAAGATCGAATGATAGGGTGTCAATTTTCTCTTCATTTAAGTCGAAAATATTTTTAATTATCATATAATCAATTAAATGTGTTGTTAAATTGAAAACAAATCAGTCCCAATTATTTTTGTTGCATCTGATGGTTGTCATCTGTCTGATACTGCCAAAACAAAGTTTTACCGCTGATAATTTTTCCAGACAAGATAACTATTCTGTTGGGGACTCGCTGACTATACTTGACTCTCTTGTGAATTTCAATAAGGTCAGCAACAATCCCCTTGCTGTAAAATACGCCTTTAAGGCTCTTGCAGTTGCGCAACGTTCTAATTCCGCTGAACAGCTTACAAATGCTTACAAACTTCTTGGTATTGCGTATTATCAGAATCAAAAAGATTCCAGTTTTTACTATTATAACGTGGCTGCGAAATTTGCTGACGATTCACATTCCGAGAAGCAGAAAGTCATCATTTTATATAATCTGGCGGCGATTTATATCATCGCCAATAATTACAAAATGGCTGTTACTTTTGTTGATTCATCTATCAGGCTTGCTGAATCAAACAACGATTACAAAGGCATTTCCGACGGATACAATATGCTTGGGCTGATAAAGGTTACTACTCATGATTATACAAACGCCAAGCAGCACTTCACTTCCGCATTGAAAATTGCTCGGGAGCATTTATTATATGAACAATTGGGAGTTGCTCTTGGAAACCTCGCACGGTCGCAGTTTGAGCCCGATACCAATAAGGCCCTCTCTATTCAACGCGACGCCCTAAGTTATCTTAGAAGGGTAAGGGGGACTGAGGAGGAAATGTCCAATATCCTGATCAATATGGGTTACCTTTATGTAAATCCTGATTCGGCTTTATTTTATTACAAATCTGCATTATCTCTTTCCGAAAACGCTCACCTGCCTACCATCATGGTAGGCGCTTATAACAATATGGCATATAGCTATATGGATAAAGGTAATTACGCTGAAGCAGAGGTATGTGTGAAAGATCTCGCAATCCCAATAGCGCTTAAAGATCAACTTAGCGATTGGTTGTCGACATTATATGATACTTATTCTGATGTTTGTATAAAACAGGGTGATTTGAAAAAGGCGCTGGCGATGCAAAAAAAAGCGCTGAAAGAAAGAGTGTATGATTACAAACAAAAAGCCGCTGAACAGGTAAGACTACTTGCTGCACAATTTGATTTACAAAATAAAGAGTTGACTATTAAAAACGAGGAAAAAAAGATTCTGGTTCAACAAAATCAACTACAGAAAACTGAATTAGGACTAGCAATTGCAGCATTACTTATAATAATTTCAATTTTCGTCATGTTGTTTTTACAACATCGAAACAGAGTTAAATTTCATAAAGAAAAAATTGACTCTGCAAGGAGGATCATCGAAATGGAGGAGAGTGAAAAGGGAAGAATAGCGAGAGAACTTCATGATCTTACAGGGCAACTGGTGCTGGGAATTTCAGGCATGATTGAGAATATAGAGTTTTCAGAACCTGAAATCAAACAACTAATCAACGTCAGGATTAAGGAGTTGGGTACAAGTATCAGACGAATTTCGCATCGGATGAATCGTGCAATGATTGAGCATTTTACTTTTTCGGAGTTAATAACGGGGCTTTGCCTCGATGTTCAGAAATTAGTTGGACTGAAAATAAACTTTGAAATTCCCGATGAGTTACCTGAATTGCCTAACGAATTGGTTCTTCATTTTTATCGAATTTTGCAGGAACTACTTACAAATGCAGGAAAATATGCCAGACAAAATCCGGTTAGCATTGTCATTTCGTATCAAAATGATGAACTTTCACTTCTTTATGTTGATCAAGGACCTGGTTTTAGTCAAAAAGAAAAAAGCAAAACCGGCATGGGAATCCTCAATATTTATGAAAGAGTGAAACTTGTCAACGGGAAAGCAACTTTTAAATCAGAGCCTGGTATTGGCACACGATGGGAGTTTTCTTTTCCTCTTGAATCGAAAAAGGCTATTAAAAGTTAAAGGAAATTATATATATGATCAGACTTTATATCATCGAAGATCATCCGGTTATTGTGTCAGGATTAAAGGGTTTATTTCGTCCGTCGCGCGATGAAATTGAGATTACCGGTAGCGCTATCGATGTAGAAGATGCAATAGTCAAAGCCGATTCGACAACATTCGACATTTTTTTACTCGACCTTTGGATTCCCAATGCACACCCGCTTCTAAATGTCAGAAAATTAAAAGAAAATTTCAATCACAAGCCGATTGTTATTTTTACTTCCGAAGATTCTTCTTCCTGGCAACGAAAAATGTTCGAGGCTGGAGTAATGGCTTACATGCTGAAAAATGCAGGCAAATCTGAAATCAAACTTACACTCGAGAAAGTTATGAAAGGGCAGGTTGTTTTTTCCGGCTCCTTCGATAATGAAAATGAAAGGAAATCATCTTCGGTATTTTCCGGTCAGACTTTTCAACTTACAGCAAATCAAAAGGAGTTGATAACGCTTCTTTCTTCTGGTCTTACTCAGCAACAAATAGCAGACGCTAAAAAAACCAGCGTTTCAACAGTTGAGAAAACCCTGAAACATGTCCGTGAAAAATGCGGAGCTAAGAATAATGCAGAGCTTGTGAGGAATTTACTTGAAAAGGGATATATCTGAGAAAAATTAATAATGAATAGTGGCGTACAAATTATTTACACATGAATCACGTTAAGAACATTTTAGCTTATTATTCTTTAGATTTGCATTGCGGATACCCGTAATAATTTTTATGGTATTCCGCTATTGCATGATTCATTCAAACTACTTACCTTTGTTGCGAAATAAATATATTCACTTTATAAATTTACGCTATATGAAAAAGTTAACTTTACTCGCGATTATCATTTTTTTTATCGGGCTGACCAGCGCTTTTGCTCAGACTCCGGTTGTGAATCCGATACCTTCCTTTAATTTTCCAATGAATGAGCCATTGGCGGTTTTTCACGAAGGCAAAATTAAAAGTGCTAATCGTGAGAAAAGGGAAATGGATGTGATGGTCACCACAAGATCAACAAATATGGGTTCCATTTACGCCACGGTTTACGTATTCAAAATTAAGCCGAATAAAATTCTTGGACCATTTATTGTTTTTTCAGGCGACGAACTCGAAGTACCCATTGATAACAGTAAATGGGGCGTTACTGTAGAATGCTCTGACCCAATTGATGTGAGTGTTTGGACGGATTAACCTCTAACTCATGTAGCGTATATTACCATTAAAGTTGGTTATTCTGTAGTTTTTTTGGTGTTCCTGATCAAAATATTTGATCAGGAACATTTTTTTTATTTCTGATCTGGTTTGTTTTTATAATCCATATTGACTTGCATCCGGCTATCGAACCTGAGGATATTAAAGCATTCCAGTCTTTTGGTGGAGGATTGACTTATGGAAAAGTGAAAAATAATTTTGAACCCGCAGATTAACCTTTAATCAGGCAGATTGCTAATTACAGTGGCGATTTCATTGTTACTGCCGGCGGAATTTATACCTTTGGCGAAGATCGGGAGATTGACCGGTTGATCAGTTGCGAACTTATGATAACAATAATTGCCGATGATAAAATTCCGTTTCTGAAGGGCGCTCTTGAACCATATGCTTCCATAAAGTACATGGATGGACTGAATATCAACCGTAAGACGGTTGAGCTTGCCGACGCCTTGATAATCCGGACACGGACAATCTGCAATGAATCGCTGCTTACCGGTTCACGGGTTAAATTCATTGCAACTGCCACTATCGGATTTGACCACATTGCTACAGATTATTGCGCAGCCAATTCAATTCATTGGACCAACGCCCCTGGCTGCAATGCAGCATCGGTGCAACAATATATTGCCTCGGTACTTGCCGCGCTTGCACATCGGCATAACTTTTCGCTTGCAGGCAAGATACTTGGCGTCATTGGCGTAGGACATGTTGGGAAGAAAGTTGAAACTCTTGCCCGATTGCTTGGCATGAAGGTTCTTTTAAACGATCCTCCACGCGCAAGATTGGAAGGGGATTCCGGTTTTGTTTCCTTGGAAAAAATTCTTGCCGAATCCGACATTGTCACGCTGCATGTGCCTATGAACCGAACCGGCGAGGATAAAACTTTTCACCTAATCAATGAAGCTACCTTCGATTTTTTTAAACCCGGAGCAAGGCTGATCAATTCATCCCGCGGCGAAGTTGTAAAGGGCGAAGCGCTGAAATCGGCATTGAATAAAGGCAAACTTTCCGGAGCTGTTCTCGATGTATGGGAAAACGAACCGTTTGTTGACCTGCAGGCGCTCGAAAAAGTTACTATTGCCACACCGCATATTGCAGGTTACTCAACCGATGGCAAAAGAAACGGAACCGTTCATGCGGTGAGAAGCCTTGGAAAATATTTTAATCTTCCGGTGAATGATTGGGAACCATCGGGTATTCCTGAACCGGAACATCCTTTTATCATTTTGGATTCGAGGCATCATCATTTGGAAGAACTTGTCCGGCGCGCTATTCTGAGTACATATAATGTAATGGAAGACGATTTTCGTTTTCGGTCAAGTCCCGGTGAATTTGAAAAACTGAGAGGCAACTATCCTGTCCGCAGAGAATTTCCCGCCTATAAAATCAGGTTATTAACCCCTAGCGCATATGCACACGAGATGTTGCAGGCATTAGGTTTTTCTTTTGTTTAATTGCATGAGGGCGCGGACGCGGCGCTCACAAAATCAACAAAATGTATGGAATTGGATTGTCTCACACCTTGGAACAGGGTACACAAAGTAAGAATGTATATGATGATTTTGCAAGCGAAGGGACGATCTCGTCTGTAAAATAAATTTTTACTGACCCAAAGGGATGGGCAGTAAATAAATTTACGGTTATCCCCAATTGATTTTAATAATTATGAATGTAAATTTACACGTAAAGAAAAACCTTCAAGGTTATCAATACATGGAAGATTAAAAGACAATAAGTTGCAAATATTTAGCAATTTCAATATGTAAAAATATTATCATGTTAACATTTAACATTTCTGCCTTATGTCAAACTCTGCCAATTTTCGAAATTATATTCGTTGTCTCGTTATCCTGCTGATTTTTTCAGGATATGATCTTTATAGTCACCCGGTTGATTCCTTTGTGGGTAGCTCATCTGGTATGCCCAATCTTGTCCCTTCGATTTCGGGTCCCGATTCAGTTTGCAATGGTACCGGCGGACATATTTATGTGACGGAATCGGGCATGACGAATTACATCTGGACGCTATCCTCTGGTGGATCAATAACTTCAGGATCTGGCACAAATAGCGTTGTAGTTTCCTGGTCACAGGCTGGGTTAGGTATGGTTACGGTTAACTATTCTACGGCTACATCGCCAGGCGCTCTCGATGTAATGGTCTTATCTGGAGTGGTTCCTTCAATTTCGGTATTGGCAGGCGCAAATCCGGCATGTCAGGGATCTCCTGTAACTTTTATTGCGACTCCTGTTAATGGCGGCGCTTCTCCTGTATTTCAATGGACGGTAAACGGATTTCCGGTGGGAACCAATAGCGCAATGTTTACTTACAGCCCGGCAAATGGGGATGCAATTTTGTGTAAATTATATTCATCACTTTTGTGCAGGTCGGTTTATCCTGCTATCTCAAATACGATTTCCATGATAGTAAACCCGAATGTACCTGTAAGCGTTTCCATTGCAACTTCTGCAAATCCGGTTTGTGTTTCTTCACCGGTTACATTAACGGCTTACCCCTTTAACGGGGGATTATCTCCGGTTTTCGAATGGAAAGTTAATGGCAATGTAGCGGGAACAAACAGTTCAGGTTTTACTTTCATTCCGAATCAGGGAGATCTTGTTCTTTGTTCGATGACTTCAAGCGCTGTTTGTGCGCCATTGACGCCTGTTACTTCAAATTCTATTACCATGTCGGTTAGTCCAATGTTGCCGGTATCAGTTTTTATCCAGCCATCGGCGAATCCGGTATGCCAGAATGTTCAGGTTGTTTATACCGCCTCCCCTTTACATGCAGGAACATCGCCTTCATTTCAATGGAAGGTCAATGGAATCAACAGTGGTACGAATAATCCGGTTTTTACACATATTCCCCAGGATGGAGATTTGATCTCCTGTATTTTAACATCAAATGCAGCTTGCGCCACCGATAATCCGGCAACTTCCAACACAATTTCCATGATAGTAATTCCAAGCCTCGGTATGCCTGTAAGCGTTGCAATAGCGGCTTCAGCAAATCCATCCTGTTTTGGAGTTCCCGCTACTTTCACTGCTTCTGCCGTAAACGGAGGTTCTGCGCCTGTTTATAACTGGACGGTAAATGGATTAAATGTTGGAGCAAACAGCCCGAATTTTACTTATATTCCTTCAACCGGAGATTTTATCCAATGTTCTGTGACTTCCGATTTAGCCTGTGCAACGAACAATCCGGCTGTTTCAAATCAGATTGCCATGACGGTAAATGTAATTCTCCCGGTGAGCGTTTCAATCATCAGCTCGGCAAACCCTTCGTGCCTTGGATCAACAGTAACCTATACGGCGAATGCGGTAAATCCTGGTCTGTCGCCTGTATATCAATGGAAGGTTAACGGCGTTAATACTGGAACTAATCAAAATTCATTGGTCTGTTCTCCGGTGAATGGAACAGTTGTGACATGTTTATTGACGTCGGGGATTGGATGCACATCAGGCAATCCCGCCACCTCAAATGCAATAACCATGAGCGTATTGCCGGTGTTGCCGGTAGGAATTTCGATTTCAACTCTGACAAATCCATCCTGCGCAGGCAGTCAGGTTACTTTTAATGCAACAATTACAAACGGAGGCGCCTCACCGGTATATCAATGGAAACTCAATGGAAACAGTACGGGCAGCAATAGCGCGGTACTGATTTTTACGCCTGCTTCAGGGGATGTAATTACCTGTAAACTTACATCGAATGCTCTTTGTTACACGGGAAACAAAGTTGTCACTTCAACTCCGATTAATATGTTAGTGAGCCCGGAACTTGCGCCGGCAGTAAGTATTATATCTTCATTAAATCCGTTTTGCGAAGGGAATCAGGTAAACTATACAGCTACGCCGTTTAATGGCGGAACGGCGCCGGTTTATCAATGGCGGGTGAATTGTACGCCGGCAGGTTCAGGAAGTGCGGCATTTTCTTATACGCCCTCAGACGGGGATTTCGTTACCTGCCAGATGACCTCAA
>JBAXRP010000049.1:0-21983 GCA_037131145.1 Bacteroidota bacterium | reverse complement strand
TGGTAAGTTGGTAAGTTGGTAAGTTGGTAAGTTGGTAAGTTGGTAAGTTGGTAAGATAGTGGGTTGTTTGCTTTTTCCATATCTTTACAGCCGCAAAAATAATGAATAAACTTCTTTCTCATGATTTCTTTCAGATATTGGTACGTAAGATCGTGGATATTCAGTTCCATTGTACTGATTTGTTGGATGACGGTTTTGCCATCGTGCATGAAAAAGGAGAAATTTCCCGATGTTCCGCAGATTGCTTTTGAGAATTTCACTCTTGAATTTGACTCAAACTTATATGCCCAACGCGGGTATTTAACGATTTCGTTCAAGGATGGCGATGGCGATATAGGCTTACATCCCGACCAAAAAGATCCGCCGTTCGACACAGGAGGAATTTACTATTACAACTATATTATTGATTACTTTGAAAAGCAAAACGGGCAATTTGTCAAAATTGACCTGGATCCATCCTATAATGCACGGATACCGCATTTAACCGCCAATGATGAGAGCAGGGCTATCAAAGGAATTATTGTTGATACGCTGCCACTCAATCCGGTTCCGGTTTTTGATACAATCAAACTGAAATTTTTCATTTACGACCGCGCCCTGAACAAAAGCAACGTGGATTCTACGCCACCCATTATTCTCAGGAGACGGTAATTTTTCATGGAAAGAATATATGCCGACCGGAAATATATCATCATCGGATTTTTCCTGCTGATCGGTCTGATCTTTCTCGTCAGGCTCTTTTATGTTCAGATCCTGGTTGATAAATATATCCTTTCGGCAAACAACAATGTGCTTCGTTACATTACCCAATATCCTGCGCGGGGACTGATCTTTGACCGTAATGATAAACTACTTGTTTACAATGAAGCAGCTTATGATCTGATGGTTGTGCCACGCCAGGTCAGAAACCCCGATACCTCTGCATTGTGTGAATTTCTTGGTATTACAACCGCTGATTTCCTTCTCAGGTTGGAGAAAGCCAGAGCATTTTCGTCCTTCCGTCCTTCAATTTTCGAGGCGCAAATAACCCGCGAAAGCTACGGATTCCTTGAAGAAAAACTTTTCCGGCTACCCGGATTTTATGTCCAACCGCGCACATTGCGTAAATACACCTATCCTGTGGCTGCCCACACCTTCGGCTATATCGGCGAAGCCAATCCTGATTTGATCTCAAAAAATCCATATTACCGGTCGGGCGACTACGTTGGAATCAATGGTATTGAGAAATCGTATGAAGAGACCCTTCGCGGCAGGAAAGGTATGAAAATTCATGTTTATGATGTTCTGAACCGCGACAAGGGTAGTTTCCGCGAGGGAAAGTACGATACTTCTTCAATGGCAGGAACCAACCTCTATTCCTCTCTTGACGCCGAATTACAGGAATATGGCGAACTGCTGATGACCAATAAAAAAGGAAGTATTGTAGCCATTGAACCACAAACCGGAGAAATTCTCGCCATTGTTTCGAGTCCGTCTTACGATCCAAACCTGCTTGCAGGAAACATCAGGAAAAAAAATTACGCATTACTGCTTGCCGACACGGTTTTTGTTCCCCTTTTTAACCGCGCATTGATGGCGCAATATCCTCCTGGTTCAACTTTTAAGTTGGTTGACGCGCTAATCGGACAGCAGGAAGGCGTTATTACGCCCGATACCCGCTACCCGTGTGGCGGCGGTTTTTCGCTCGGTAACGGGAAACAGGTGGCATGCCACCCACATCCATCGCCGCTTGACCTGATCGGCGCTATTCAGATTTCGTGCAATGCCTATTTTTGCAGGGTTTTCAGAGCAATAATTGACAATAAAAAGTTCCTCAACACAAGGCAATCTTATGAAAACTGGCGGAAGTCGGTGATGAGTTTCGGATTCGGCAGGAAACTTGGGATTGACATTTCCGGCGAACTGAATGGCAATATCCCCACTCCAAATTATTACGACAAGTATCATGGCAAAAACCGCTGGCGTTCAATGACTATTATTTCGTTAGGCATTGGTCAGGGAGAGATCGGGATCACTCCCATCCAGTTGGCTAATCAGGCCGCTCTGATCGCCAATAAGGGATGGTTCTATACGCCGCACATTGTTCGCGCTATTGGAAAGAAAGACAGTTTAAATACACTATATAGCGAAAAACATCACACGCTTGTTGATCCGCGGTATTTTGACGTTGTGATTGAAGGGATGGCAAACGTAATTACAGCAGGAACCGCCACAGGTGCAAAACTCGATAGTGTGACTATTTGTGGAAAGACGGGCACGGCGCAAAATCCGCACGGCAAAAATCACTCTGTTTTCATTGCTTTTGCCCCGCGCGAAAATCCTAAGATCGCTATTTCGGTGGTATGCGAAAATGCAGGATTCGGATCAACATGGGCGGCGCCTATCGCGAGTTTGATGATTGAGAAGTATCTGAAACGCAAGGTTAAAAGGAAAGAGATTGAAGAGCGGATGATCAACGGTAATCTAATTAATGGTAAAACCATCATCAGTGAGGGAGGACAAGGGCATATTTTACAAGATTGACTGGGTACTCGTGGCATTGTACCTCGCGCTGGTCTTTATTGGCTGGCTGAATATCTATGCGGCAGTGTATGATGAAAACCATAACCACATTATTGACCTTTCGCAGAAATATGGAAAACAGATGCTTTTCATTATTGCCGCCTCACTGCTGGCTTTGGGAATCCTGATTATTGATCCCAAATTCTTTTCGCAGTTTACCTGGTTTATCTATGGATTTTTCCTGTTCATGATCATTATCGTGATCTTTTCGGGTCGCGAAGTATCCGGATCAAAGGGATGGTTCGGAATTGGCGGTTTCGGAATCCAGCCGGCAGAGTTTGCAAAGATGGCTACCGCGCTGGCGCTCGCTAAATACCTTTCAACGCTTGATGTGAACATTTCGCGTTTCCGCGACCAAATGATTGCGGCGTCAATCATCCTGGTTCCGGCTGTTGTTGTAATTCTTCAACACGACACCGGATCTGCAATCGTATTTCTTACGCTTGTAATCGTTCTTTACCGCGCCGGGTTACACGGATATATTCCACTGGCTTTCATTTTATTACCTTTATTGGGGGTATTATCCCTTTTAATAAACAAACTCATTCTTTCGGGCAGCCTATTGGCCCTTGCTATCGGATTTTGGTTTTTCAGTAACAGGAGAGTGCGTACCGTTATGATTATCGCCTTGCTTTTTCTGGGGTCGCTCGGATTTGTATTTTCAGTGGATTTCAGCGTGAATCGCATACTCGAAGTTCACCAGCAGAACAGAATTCATGTGCTGCTCGGTCAAACCATTGATCTTAAAGGAGCAGGATACAACGTAAACCAGTCGCTGATAGCAATTGGTTCGGGCGGCGCTTTCGGTAAGGGTTTTTTACAGGGAACCCAGACAAAATACAATTTCGTGCCTGAACAAAGCACCGATTTCATTTTCTGCACTATTGGCGAAGAATGGGGATTTGTTGGTTCTTCCATTCTTATTCTGCTTTATCTGACCCTTTTCATCAGAATCATTTTAAACGCCGAGCGACAGCGGTCGCGGTTCAGCCGGTATTATGGGTATGGCGTGGCTTCCATCCTCTTTTTTCATTTTGCCATCAATATCGGCATGACGCTGGGACTTGTGCCGGTTATCGGAATTCCATTGCCATTTATCAGCTATGGAGGCTCTTCATTGTGGGCTTATACCATATTATTATTTATCTTTATACGTCAGGATTCATCCCGGTACGAACTTGTTTAACTGATGCCTGCAAGAACCAAAACTTCTGAAGAACCCCGTACCATCCTTGTTAAAAATATGACAAGCAGTTGTTGCGTTCATCTGGCGCGTCTAATTTTATCAATAGATGGAATTGTAATACACGAAATCAAACCGGGCAAACTTATCTTATCCATTGATGCGAATAAAATCACCTGGAAAAAGATTGAAGGAATTCTGGCAGGGTATGGAATTGAGATTATCCGCGACCGCGAGAAGGCGCTTGTAGAGCAGATTAAAATGGCAATGATCGACCTGGTGCAAAACTCCACCTACAATGCAATGGTGCGAAATTCAGATTACCTTGTTGAACGTTTCGGCATGTCATATCCATATATTACTACTTTGTTTTCAAAACACGAAAACACAACGCTTGAGAAATTCACCATCCAGCTAAAAATAGAAAAGGTAAAAGAGTTAATCAGGTATGGCGAGCTCACCCTCAGCGAAATCGCGTATATGATGGGATACAGCAGTGTGCAATACCTTTCAACGCAATTCAAAAGCATAACCGGCGTCTCCGTTACCGATTTTAAGGTTACGCCATTCGCGGAAGATGATGCACAGTTAATGCCATAAAATTTTACTATCTCTCGTTGTTACCT
Source organism: Bacteroidota bacterium (assembly GCA_037131145.1). GTDB lineage: Bacteria > Bacteroidota > Bacteroidia > Bacteroidales > FEN-979 > CAIVAT01. The sequence continues at coordinate 17,612 of JBAXRP010000049.1, read as the reverse complement.
TGGGATTTGATGCTTTGGGTTGTTTCAGCCCGGCAGGATATAAAATGGATAGCAGCCTGCAAGTTTATACATTTCCTATTTTTCTTATCATCCTGTAAGCCGTTCTTTCAGATTCCTCGATTTTATCTTTGGCACAGATTTCAAAGAACACGGAAAATTCCTTTTCGAAATGGAACTCATCATATTCCTGAAAAATATCTTTCCTTGATTCAAGCAGTTTTTTTACCTGAGAATCCGTTTTGGGTACAAATTCAATGATCAGGTTGTCGCTTAACTCGCTAAAAAATTGCGCTATTCTGAAAAAGGGCAAATTATTGGATATTGCCAGATGATGAATAAGTGCGAGTGCAAGAATGGCGTCGGATCGTGTCCTTTTTGTCATCGCCATCCGCTCCTGATTGTTCCAGCCAATGGATGAGCTGGGATTGGTAAGATCCATGACCAACGGCAGAAGGTTATTGATTTTATGCTGTTTAATGAAATTGTAATTGGATTCTACCGCTAATGGATCGATGTCAAATGCAATGCAATTTATTCCTTGCTGCGAGGCAATTCTTGTAAATTCTCCGGTATTTGCTCCTAAATCCCAAAGAGTTTTTGGATTAAAATCATTAAGGTACCTGGCAATAATCTCTTTCTTATGCGTGAATGACCGGTTGTTGTAATTGGTAAAAGTATAGTAATCGCCCCATTCCGTATTCTGACTTTTTAACTGAAATTTCCTGACCATATATGTCAAACTATCAATTAGCGCCATCAAGTTGGATAGCTTGATTTTGATATTTTTTGATGCAGAGCCTTTGCTTTCATACTTTTTTTGAGACCGGGCATGCAGATGAATGTGCATTAAAAGTAAAAAATTTGTCCTGGTTTTGAACGGTAACAAACTGCTTGCTAAATCGAGTGGAATGCCGTCAATGTACAATTTCAGCAATTGGTTCAACCTGATATCAGTAAAGCTCATCAAGGAAAGAGGCGCAATAAAATGCTGGCAAAATTGTTTGTAAGCCTCCCACGGCTTGCCCTCCGTATATTTTTCAAATGAAAGGGTATCAATAAAAATCGGTTTGCCATTAAGAAATTGAATGTTATAGGCGCTGCCGTCTTTTAATGTCATGCCATGTTGAAGAGCGATCTTTTGGATTTTCAGTGTTGTAAGCGCGGCGTCTTGTAATTGGCTGAACGACCATTCATAAGGATAGGATATAAAGCTGATTTTCTCAGGTTCTATTACTTTATACGTGTCATTATTAAGTCCTTTGTGATTTTCAATCTCCCGATGCATAACCAGAAGCTCTTTTTCACATAATGCTTTATAAAGACCAGAATTTATTAATAGTTCATAATCCTTTTGATAAAGATTATTTATCTGTCTATAAAGTTTTTTTCCTTCGAAAAATAAAAATCCGTTGGGATCACGGAATGAACTATCATGTATATTGCTCAGATTCATTATAACTTAATGCGTTTAGTTCTTTTCTCTAATCACCAACTCGGTCACAGCCATCCCTAACATGCGGTGGTCATTTATTTGCTCAAGATCGCTGGGTGAAGCGGGGTTGCTTACCTGGAACAAAACATTAACCAACCCATCGTGAACCAGGTTTTTTGGAATGGCAGCTTCATGCCATTGATCTCCTTTCACGATCCACTCTGCAACCTTTTGACCATTTATTAAAACATTCACCTTTTGATGATCAATTTTTCCACTTGCCAGATATCCCGAACATTTCAAAGCTAAAACCAGATTTTTTTGGCGCCTTTTGGCAAGCTGAAAGTGCATTCCTGCCATTTTGCCATCAGTCCAGCGATGATCGGATTCCTGATTGCACCATCCGCCCAAAACATAGTTGCCCGACTTCCCTGCCACAGTAAATTCAATTTTCTGATCAATTGTATAATGATTTTGAAAAGATATATTAACATTGCCTTTTGAGGTGTACATTTGGTTTCCTAATTGCCAGCTTTCCCCTTTATAAGCAGGACCTGCAACGATGTACTCAGTCATGTCGGGGATATAATCACGTTCCCAATCATCATTCCAATCATAAAATAAAAAGGTGCGAAGGCGCTCTTGCCCATTTTTAGCGGAATCAAACCCGGCATAGTCCAGATGTGGATTTTTAACATTTAGCAGGCATCCTAAATCTGAATTATATAGTGGTATATCATTTACTACCAACTCTCCTTTTGCCAGGGGGGGGTTTGTAGAGCAATAAAGCCAGGGCTGAAGACCTGATATTTTTCGGTACGCGCCCAATTACCGGGCTGATTGGAGGCATGGCAAGTGTGCCATGATCAGCCATGATAACAATTTCCGAATTATTGTAAAGGTTTAAATCCTTTAATTTATTTAATATTCTTTGGGCTAAGACGAGTGCGCCTCTTGTCTGTTTTATATATCCATCGACGCCGCTAAGGGAAGGGTCATAGTGCAGATTTTCATCCATACAAACGGGAAAATGAGGGGTAAAAAAATGAATGAATTTAAATGTACCAACCTTATTATCAGTTTTAATGGTTGCTTGTTTTTCAAAAAGTTCGGCGAACCGAATGTCTCTCCCATATTCTACAGGCGGGTAACCTTGTTTTTTCCAGAAAGACAAGAACCAGGCGCCATTGTTGTAAATATTCTTTTTAAATATAGTTGGAGAACATCTGAAAATACCATAGTCTAAAAACTTGATCACAGGGGAAACAATGGTGAAAGAAAAATTTGTAAAAATATCCTTAATCATTAAATACCTGGGATAAACACCCAATATCCGGGAGTTGTATCCAAGTTTCTGATAATATTGCTGAAGATCACAATTGGAAACAGAGTCCCGGAAAAAATCATCAAAAATTTCCTGGTTTTTATACAACCTTCCGCTTACAATGGCGGGGATGCTTGGAGCCGTAGTTGGGTAATGACTCATTGTGTTTTTATAAAATGTAAAACCATCCAGGAAGGAAACCTCTTTGGGATATTCCTTGCGTATCAAATCAAAATAGTCTGATTGAAAGCCATCTAACAGGATTACAAGTATATTATTCTTTTCATGGAAAAAAAATACATTGTCAATATCATTTTGAACATATATCTTTTTTATTTTTGAAGGCGCTGAAATAAAACTTATTGCAATAGAAAGAAATCCAAGAAGAAACAATGCCTGAAGTACTATTTTCTTCAGCTTCTCCTTTCCCCGGAAAAAAATAAGAATCATGGATGCTAGGACGATCAACCAAACAACCGCTTCAATCCACATGTGAATTTTCCATTGGGTCCAATCAATATCCTGTCCGTCAAGAAGCCCAAATTTCCATGCAAACAGTTGGCTTTGAACCCAGATTGCGACAGCAAAACCTACCAGAAATCCTGCCATTATATTAAATGATTTGGGGCGACTCCATAAAAAATATAGAAGAAGGTAGAAGATCAATGACACTGCCAAAAAAAGTCCGGTTAAAGGAAAAATCACCTCCCGGAGTGAAAATTCAATATCATTAATATTCCCGTAATAAAAAGAAAGAGGCGCTGTAAAAAACAGCATAAATGGCAAAATAAATGACACTGCCAACAGAAAAATCCATGATATTTTCATCTTGTAATTTTTGATTGCAAATTCCACATTGCTAAAACAATGGGGCTATTTTTTCAATTCAGTGGAGAAAAGGATTACCGACAGTAATTGTTATGATATTGTTTATGAGCTAATTATAACCAAAAGTTTATTAATTTGCAAAACTATGAAAAATTCATTAACGCTTGCCCGGATTGCTGTAAAATCGTTAGTTTTGTAAAAAATCTGACAAATCATTAGATGAAAAACCCTATTATATCTGATAAAACTAACCTAAACCCATTCAAGCGCGGAATTGAGCATGGAATATCCCTTTTTACTGCCGTAAAAAATCGAAAAGATACATTAACAGAGGCTTTAAAAACTTGGGTTTCCCATGATGAAATTGATGAGATTATCATTGTTGATTGGAATTCTGACGAATCCCTGATTCCGATCATTCAGAAATACCAAAACGGTAAAATCTTTCTCGCTGTTGTTAAGGATCAGGAAAAGTGGATTTTATCGCACGCTTGCAATCTTGCTGCAAGACTTACAACCAGATCTATGCTTCTAAAAATGGATGCAGATGTGAAAATTCACAAAGGTTTTTTCGATAAACATAAGTTGAATCCGGGTATTTTTTATACAGGAAACTGGGCGCTCGGCAGAGATCAAAATGAAACCCATCTGAACGGCGTTGCCTTTTTTTACAGGGATGATTTTTTTAAAGTAAATGGATATAACGAATTCATCAAATCTTATGGCTGGGACGATAGTGATTTGTATCTCCGACTGGAACAGAATAACCTGAAACGAATTGATTTTGATCTTGATTCATTACATCATATTGAACATGGAAACAGGACTTTATTTCAGGACAAACCCGGATATTTCAGAAATATTTCAGAAACGGAGCGGGAAAATCTGAATATTATTATCAACCGCCATTTTGGTTACAATTCCAAACCCTGGTCATGTTCAAACTCGATGCTTGATTTTTCAGTCACTGCAACAGACTCATATACAATTGCCTCTATTCAATCAGGGGATGATAAAAATATAATTCACCCCGGCGTTATTCAACAAAACGAACTAACGGCTGTAATGGAACGTTTACAATCATTGGATCAGGAATTTTCAAAAATGCTGATGGATCAGCTTAACAGAGAAGAATTGATCGAATTTTATAATCTGTTTTTTATTCCTGCCGCCAATAGTTCCGACCAGCGCCTGTTCTCATTAATTCAAAAAATTAAACAGGCTTATAATATATTAATCAAACAAAGTGAGGCTGAAATTCAACAGTTTAATGAGGACAAGGTAAATAGGGAGCAAGCGCTGGAAAGATTAACGAGAGATTTTCGGGACAAGGAACAATTGCTTTTACAGCGGGATAATATAATCAACGAGCGGGATCGGCAAATCGGGGTAAGAGATCAGGTGATACTTGGAAAAGATCAACTTCTCAGTTCGAGAGACGCTGTGATCCAACTTCGCGATAATGAATTATCGGCAAAGGAGAAAACCGTCCAGGAAAAGAACCAGGTAATTATTGATCTTGATAAATTCATTATAAAGCAGACTGAAACTATCGGTAATTATGAGACCTCAGCGAGTGAGCAGCAACAGGTCATCCAACATGCGTCGGACGCCATTTTTAAACTAGGGCGTGAACTTCAGGAAAAATCAGCGAACATTGATGAGATGAATTCCCATATTCAAGGCAGAGACGTCGCGTTGGCACAGATGAATCTTGAATTACAGAATCTTGATGAAACAATGGCAACACTTAGAATGCAACTTAAAGCAGAACAGCAAACCCTTAAGGACATTCACAATTCACATTCCTGGAAAACCGGTCATTTTGTCTTTTCCATGATCGGGAAGATCATGCCATGGTTAACGAGGAATGGAAGTTGAAAAATTAGCCGGAATTTTTATTTATTTTTAAAAACGCCAATCTGACTTTTTTTGAAAATGGCTCCGTTTGAATCCTCGATTGTGTAATCCTTCTTTGAAAACAGACAAGCAACGCTTGTATTTTTATAATGCAACACAAACCAGTTGCCCTCAACAAATTCAACCTTTGCAACGTCAGATCCTTTGCGGGACCATGCTCCGGTTGTCGGATCCTGCGAAAGTTGAAGTAAAACCACTTTATCTTCTCCAATAAACTTCATTATATTACCAACTCCCTCCTGATATGAAGCCCAATCTGATTCTTTTAAAATTTTCAATAATTCAGGGTTAGTCTTATAGGATTCACCTGTTGATTTGTCGTTTGAACAAGAGACAGCCAGCATGGCTACCAGAATAATCATGACCAGACCTGTGATTTTTAAGTTATTCATAATTGGAAAGATTTAGTTATTGATATTGTTTATAAAAATATCGTGCAAATATATCAATTAATTTTTTAGCCTGCTTTATTCAAAAAAAGCGAAGAAATATATCTTTCTTTCTGTATATCTGTGTATTACAAGTGGAATTGTAAAACAAAACGAACTTCCCTTCCCTTCCCCTCCTCGCTCTCCACCCAAATTTTTCCGTCATGTTTTTCAACGAACTCCTTGCAGATGATCAACCCAAGTCCTGTACTGGGTTCGCCTTCAGCGCCTCTGCGGGTTGTTTGCCCGCCAAGGCAGAAAAGATTATCAACGATCCTCTTATTCATTCCGATGCCCGTGTCTTTTATTGAAATCTCAACGCATAAGTCGGAAACTGATTTTGCCGAAACAGTAATTTTTACCTTTGAGATTAATTCCACAGCATTGGAAAGCAAATTACGCATCAGCCCTTCGACCAGGTGTACATCAGCTATAATTATCAAACGGTTCTAATGTGCTTAGCTCTTTTGCAAGGCTTCCTCATCCCGTTTTTACTCGGTGATATCAAGGTTTGCTCCAATCCAGCGAATAGGTTTATTTTGTGAATCGTTTATAATATCGCCACGCGTAAGAATCCACCGCCAGTCTCCATTTTTATGACGGCAGCGATGTGTAATTTCATAATGATCGGTTTTCCCGGCGAGGTAGTCCTCAATTGCTTTTTCGATATTAGCGCGATCATCGCGATGCCAGAGGTTTTTCCATCCGTCAAATTTATTTTCGACCTCGTAAACTTCATATCCGAGCATTTTTTTCCATTGCTCGGAGAATACAACCTGATCTTTAACAATATCCCAATCCCAAAGCCCCGCTCTGGTTCCGTTTATGGCAAGCGAGAATCTCTCTTCGCTCTCCTTTAGGGCTCTCTCTATTCTCTTTTGCCCGGTGATGTCATTTACAACTGTATTCCGGTATTTTTTATCCTGCACATAAATATTTTCTGAAGATATGAGCACATGCTTAATATCACCGTTCTTTGCTGTTAAATCGGCTTCTGCATTGGATACATTTCCATTACTATCGGATTTCAGTAAAATGACATTTTTTGTTTCAGCGGTTATAATTCCCAATTCTGTGACCGTTTTTCCAATTTCTTCATTTTTATCGAAGCCAAGCAAAGAGTAGAATGCATCGTTTAATTCAAGAAACTTCCCCGACACCAAATCACTTAAACCACCTTCGGAAGGATTGAGATAAAATACTTTCGAAAACTTTTCTTCTGATAATTTGATTTTTTTATAAGGAACTCTGATTGCGATGATGATTATTATCAAAATTGATTTAAATAAAATCATATTTAATCATCAGCAATCTGCATTATCAACGTACAATATAATTATTTACGCCCGGCGACGTCGCGTATAAATATCACAAACAGCCCGCTGACAGGTTGGTACTGTATGGTTACCTCAACGTCAAACAGGCTTCCATCTTTGCGGCGGCGCTGCGACTCGAAACGCTCGCTACTGCCATCTGCCGCAATCTTTTGCAGGCGCCCGAATATCTCGCTGGCGGTTTTTACTGACAGGTCGGTAATATTCATTGTCAACAGTTCCTGCTCACAATATCCGCTCATTCTGCAATAAGCATCATTAACCTCCATTAGGCGACCATACTTGTCTGTCAACAAGAATCCATCCATGGCTGTTTTAATGATTATTCGGTTTTGTTCCGCTTTCGTTTGTAAATACTCCTCCACCAGCCTGCGGTCGGAGATTTCGCGAACAAAGCATTGAATTACCTTGTAATCAGCTACAAGATAGACATTACTTATGAACTCAACATTGATCTTTCTGCCATCGGCTGTTTCAAGCGGCAAATTTTCATAGCGAACGATTTCCTTCTTCTGTAATTCCAGAAATTTATCTTTGTTGGCTATGATATCTTTCAGGAATCCAATTTCCCAAATTGCTTTTTCAAGGAATTGTTCTTTTGAATAGCCGAGCATCTCAATCAAAAAGGGATTGACGTCCACAATCTTCCCGGTTTCTGCATCGAGGATAAGAATTCCATCTTTCGCCGATTCAAAGATGCGACGATAGCGGGTTTCTGAAACAGTCATTGCCTGCCCGGCGAGTTTGACAAACGTTATATCGGTAAACGTTATAACGAGTCCGTCAATGCGGTCGTCTAACGTGCGGTAAGGCATGATGCGGATATCAAACCACCTCCCATCTTGCGAAGTAATTGCCGTTTCGATGGATGCAAGAGTTTTTAGTACCTGATGTGCGTGGCTCTCGATTTCAGGATATTTCAAATTGGATACCTGGTCGGTAAAAGGTCTGCCAATATCCGAGTTACGCAGTTTTATAATTTTGGTCACCGCTTCGGTAAACCTTCGTATGTTCAACTCCTTGTCGAGGAAAAGGGTTGCAACCTCGGTTGAGTTTAGCAGGTTTTTCATGTCGTTGTTCGCCTGTACAAAATCATTTACCTTGCTTTGCAGTTCAACATTCATCGTTTGAAGCTCTTCGTTCAGGCTCTGCATCTCTTCCTTCGATGTTGTAAGTTCCTCATTCGTTAATTGCAGCTCTTCGTTGGTGGATTGCAATTCCTCGTTTGTTGATTTCAATTCTTCCTGCGAAGTTTGCATCTCTTCGCGGGCGGTTTGCAGATCTTCATAACTTCGTTGAAGTTTAATTTCCAGCTCCCTTATCTTACCGGTTGATCTTCGTTTACCGGTTTTCTGGTTTGCCATATCATGTTCAACCATTGGCTGCGCATCGGTAAATACCACTATTACCATGCCTCTTACCGCATCAGGGCTTTCGAGGCATTGAACTGTGATATCCACAAGCTGGCTCCCCCCATTGGTTTCTACTTTAAGATTGCGTACGATTACCTGTTCAAAGTTGGTCGTAGCTTTTCGGAAGGCGTTTGGCAGCGCTTCGCGCAATCCTTCGCGCGCCATGGCATAAATATTATGGTTTGCTTTTCCTGCAACCGGTTCGAGATATTTTCCGGTACGTCCGGTTATGAAGATGATGTCGCCTTTGTTGTTTACCAGCGCACTGGCAGGAGCAAAGCGTTGAATCATGAGCTGTTCGGTAATAGTCTGAAGATTTTCAACGCTTTTAGTTGGCGCAGGCTCTTTTAGCGTCACTCGTTTTAATCGTGAAAAAGAGCTTGGAAAATCAATGAGAGTATGTGGGATAGTCGTTAAGGTGCGTTTGAAAAATTTCAATCTTGAATCAACTTCTTCAAATCCTTCTTTATTGGTTCCAAGTGTTTCAGCAGTTCCAAGCAACATTATTCCCCCCTGGTTAAGACTGTAATTAAACATCAGCATCAGTTTTTTCTGCAATTCGGGTTCCAAATATATCAGCAAATTCCGACAAGTAAGCAGGTCGAGTTTTGTAAATGGTGGGTCTTTGATCACATTCTGTGTAGCAAATACCACCATTTCACGGATGGGAGTTATTACGCAATAGCCGTCACCCGACACTTTAAAAAACCGGCTTAACCTTTCGGGCGCAACATCGGTAGTAATATTATTTGAGAAGTAACCTTTACGGGCAATCTCAATGGCATCCGGGTCGAGATCGGTGGCAAATATCTGCAATGACAGGTTTTTGCGTTTTTTAATTTTTTCCAGAGCCTCCTGAAAAACAATTGCCAGTGAATATGCCTCTTCGCCGGTTGAGCAGGCTGTAACCCAGGCGCGCAGTACATACCCGGTGGGCAATTCATTAAGTAAAGCGGGAAGGATGCGGTTTTTGAGCATTTCCCATACTGCCGGATCGCGGAAAAAGCTGGTAACGCCAATGAGTAACTCTTTGAAAAGGATTTCTACTTCATTAGGATTATCCTGTAAAAAGCGGACGTAATACTGAATCTTGTCAATCTGGTGAATACCCTTACGCCTTTCGATGCGGCGAAATAAGGTATTTTTCTTGTACAAGGAGAAGTCGTGACCTGTTTGTTCGCGCAGGAGGATAATAATTTTATCGAGGTTGCTTTTGTTTTTACTGTCTATATCAGCGTCTGTAATACCTGCTGGACTAAACTTTAGAAAAGTAATCAGTTTGGCGGGCAACTCTTCGGCTGGCGCCACGATATCTGCAATTACCGCTTCGGTGGCGCTAAATGGCATGCCATCAAACTTTGCAGAGTTGCAGGACTGCACCAGAGCCATGCCATTTTTTTCTTTAATGGCTTTCAGACCCAGGCTGCCATCGGAACCCATGCCGGAAAGGATGATACCAATGCTCTTTTCTTCCATGTCGGCAGCAAGTGAACGGAAGAAAATATCAATAGGCAAACGTAGTCCGCGCGATTCAACCGGATCGAACAAATGCAACGCGCCGTTGAGCAGCGACATGCTTTTTTTAGGCGGTATAACGTAAACGCAGTTTGGCTGTACTTTAAGCCGGTCGCTTGCCTGAATTACCTTCATGGGTGTAATTCGTTGCAACAACTCTGGCAGAATTCCGATGTGGTTTGGGTCGAGATGCTGAATAACCACGAAAGCCATGCCGCTGTCATTGGGCATATTCGTGAAAAACTGTTCCAATGCCTCAAACCCGCCTGCCGAGGCGCCGACGCCAACGATGGGAAACTGACCGGCATCGGTTTGTGGGAGTATTTTGTCTTTTCCCGGTTCTTCAGATTTTGGTTTTCCGCTGTTCATTGGCATATTTTTTAATGGTCATAAATCACTAAAATAACCCACTAAAATAATCAAAAAACCAGGATTTTTTCCTTCTCCTTTGTCTTGAAAAATAAAATTAATTGTTTTTTCCTCGTATAACGGCACGTAACTAACTTGATTTTTGGAACGAGTTTTATTATAGTTTCTGGTAATTTACCCATTCATGTTGACAAAGAACCGAAAATTCCAAGTTCCAAATTCCAAGGAAAATATGAAGAATATCAACCCCTTTCGGGTTTAGAACGAAGGTTATACTTTTTTCTTCATGCAACTACTTGTCTTCTTCAAGTAACTTCGTGAAAAAAAATAATGAGTATTGACTATTCCAGTGAAAGTTTACCACCTATTCCGGAGCAAAGCGTACTCTACTTGCACAACGAATTATTGTTTAAAAAGTTTTTTGCCTGAATCAGGTGGTTGCTGATTTTCCTGCTTTTCCAGTTCCGGTGAGTCTTTTATCTCCGGAACTACCTCATTGGCGCTTTTTTTACCGAGAACAATATTTAACCCAAACTGAAAGGAATAATTGTTTGTGCTTTTATAGAAAATCAAGCCGGGAATATTGTCGGAAATGAGGTAAAGCTGAATCGGTCCGGCGCTTATACTAACCCCGCCTCCGATGTTTGTATATTGATTGTTGAAAACATTATAGGAAACCATCAATTCGAGAAAACGCTTGTAGGTAAAGTTGTAAGAAGCCGAGAGAGCGGGGTGAAAAGTTTTTGCCCAGGAGATACCGTTGAAGAGAAGATTAAAGCGGTGATGATCGTTAAGAATATAGGAACCGCCAACATTGAACCTGAGCGGTAATCGGGAAGTGTAAGAAACATCGTAAATGGAATCAATATGAATGAGTTTGCGCAGAGTGTCTTCAACTTTTTTACCGAATTTGGCAGGGTCTTTAAACATTTCTGTAAAATCCTTCACAGTAAGACCGTTGAAGTTAAATTCGGCATTAGGGTCGTGGCTGACCATAGTAAGGGTTTGCTGACGCCAGTTTATAAATCCCAGGTCAAGCAAACTTGCATTAACAGTGAACTTGTCGTTTATTTGGTAATTCAATCCCAGGTCAATACTAAAGCCGGGATTTCCCGGAAACGCCAAAGAAGATATTGACTTATCGAAATAGTGTTCAATCTGGTCTGTGCCAGAAGTCTGAACTTCGAGATCGGAACTTAAATGAATTTTGTATGAGGCAGAGTCGGTATAGAAATCAAACTCCGATTTCCGGGTATTGATGTTGAATCTTCCCGAAAGATATTTAACCGTGACGCCGTAAGTAAGTCTCTTTTTCATTGCGTAACCCGCAAAAGTGAATCCATATTCATCATAAGCCACAGCATTGATCACAGGCAAAATATTAACATGATTGCCGAAAAGTTGCGGCGCGGCGTTCCCGTACCAAAGCAGATTAAAGAGATTTTCGGGAAGCATAACGCTTTGACTTACCCTTTCGCGAATACTGAAATCAATGAAAAACCGATCCTTCGAAATCATGGAGCCAACAGATAATATATTGACGCTTGAATTTAAACTCAGTGGATGATTTTTCGACATTTTACTCAGGAAGTTCTCTACATTAAAATTCAGCGAATCGTTGCCGTCTCTCGATAAAATATCATTATAAGTAAATGGATTTGCATAAGCTGCCTGAATTCCGGAAATCGCCGGAAGCCCGATATAGGACTTCTGTATGGGAATAAAGGCTGGATTTTGAAATATCCGTTGAGGAACATTGCCGAGCTGATAGCTGCCCAAATCATGCTGTGCCCGGGTTTGAATAGTAAACATCAGCCATGAGGCTGTAACGATAAAGAAAAGGGTTATTGCGTGTTTCATGACAAGTCGTAGATTGATGGTGATTATTTACCCGGACTGATTGTTTTTCTTAGCCTTACCAGCGCTGAAAAGTCAAGACTTAGCAACTGGGCAGCCTTAATCTTTACATTCGTCACTCCTCCATCAGAAGTGTTCATGACTGCCCTTACCAGTATCTTTCTGGCATTAACAAGTCCATCCATCCTTGATTTATCGAGGAAAAAGGAGGTATCTTTAACGCCGAACATGCCCGGATATGGCAAAAAAGTGGTAGGATCAACCGGCGCTTCTTCGATCAGAATGTTGTCGGTTCCGGTCAGGGAATCCAGTTTATTATATGCGGAGTCGGTAAAATAAACCTGCATCCGAGCCATCAGCGGCATACCATTTTTAATTTTGGTTTTGAATTCAACCATTTCAATCTCCTTTTGCTGGTTTAGCGAAAAATCGAAAGTATCCTGAAGGGTCAGATGGTCAAAATGGCCGAAAAGCGGGAGGCGAACCTTCAGGTCGGCGTAAAGGGAATCGGTATCGGAAAAGAAATTTAACGTCTTTCCATGTGGGTTGATTTCATTTTTGATCTTAAAAAAAACCCGGTCTGGCTTGAGATTAAAAAGATCATACATTCCGTTCCCGGTATTTTCATTGGTATAATCCATTGTTTTGGTAACCGGTTTCGGTGCATTGTACTCAGGCGATGGAACTTCAAAGTAAGCATTTGCGCCGAGCCGGTCGGTAACATCGAGAGTCACGTTTGAGGCTTCGTTGTAAGCCTTGAGATGTTCGATGGTTATTGCAGAGGGGATGCCAATGGAATTGACTATGGTAATGGATACCTGAGGATCAATAAAATATATTTCGCCAAGTACATAAGCATTGTTGAAAGCTGTAACTTTCACGGATTCTTCGAGGGGAGTAAAAGTTTGCTGACCAAGATATCCTTTGAAAGTTCCGATTTCTGAAATAAGTACTGTGTAATCTGTTTGAATTATGTCTCCTGCCACGAGACTTTCCGACTGCTTGATTAATCCGCCGATCTGGAAGCTAACTATATTGGGCGTTGCCGAGAGGTCGAATAAAACGCCGGAAATGTCAATGGTATCAGTGGATATTCCTTTAATGAATGGACCAATTGTGGTTGAGAACTGAGTTCCGTTTTTCGTGGCATTGAGGATGGTTACACTTATGTTTCCCGGATTATTGAATGTATGGCTGGAATTCAGGATGATTTTTCCCTCTTTTACAAGGAGCTCGTTAACTACCAGTTCAGGGGATGATTGAGCCATGTTTACAGAAAAAGTGAGTGGTGGGATGGGGAAATCCTGAACCCTGATGGTCTGTTGTTCCAAAGCCGTAATTGTTCGGTTGTAAGAAAAGTCTAACGCCGGAATCGAAACGAGATCATTTGCTTTTATGCAGAAGGCTTTGTTTTTAAAATAGAAAAGAATCGAAACTTCGCCGTTTTCATCAATGTAGAAATTTTTCTCGGTATCGGTTTCGATAAGCGCCCTTTCAAAGGTAATGCTGTCCTTTACCAGAGGTACCGCAAGATCGGGATTCCAGTCAAGACCTTTGATGCGGTCGAATGCGAAATCCTTTTTGCATCCATGGAGAATCCAAAGTGAACTCAACAAAAACAGTGGCAGGAGAATGATGGAATTTCGTTTCATAATATAAAAATTTTAACTATTTGACTTGCCAACATTTTATTAACCTGTATAATTCATTATACTGTGAGGAATTAACTGCAATGGCAAAAATAACAAAAAATCCACTCGGAGGAGTTTTATCCTTGCCTTGCAATATATCTAAATGCTGGCTATTTTTGCAAGGCAAAATTTCACGCTTCTCCTAAAAATTCCATTGAGATAATACAAAGGTTGGATGAATTGCATCAAACTTTCGGACATTATTGTTAAAACCAGATATTACCAGATGAAAAAAACCCTACTCTTTGCAATCCTTGCATCATCAATATGCGCTTTTGCGCAAAACCAAAGATTTCCATCAAGTTCAATGGGAAATGTTCTGAGTAGAATAGAGCACACCGAAAGTAAAACATTCGACCTCAGTCCAGATAAGAATTTGTGGCAATTCATCCAACATCAAATACCTGATCAGCGCACATTAATCCAAATATATGATAGCGCTTTCCATTGGCAATGGGATACTATAACTGATAAATGGAAGATTGCAACTAAAACCATTAATGTAGTCTATGACGCCAAAAACAATCTGATAAGTTATTCAGGACAAAGAAAGAGCGGCAGCGTTTGGGAAAATTCCCTTCAATACTTCGCTTCATATAATGCCTGGAATAATCCGGCAACTCAAATATACAAAAACTGGAACGGAACCGGTTGGGTAAATTTATGGCAATACTTTTTTATATATGACGCCAATAATAATGAGTCGAGCTACTTGTGGCAAAGCTGGGACGGCGCCGCCTGGATAAACGAATCGCAAAACATCTATTCTTACGACGTCAACAATAATCGGATTTCCAACTTACTGCAAAACTGGAATGGCAGCGCATGGGAAAATCTATCGCAATACATTTATACATACGACGCCAACAATAATCTCACAGGGGAATTAAAACAAAGATGGAATACCGCTGTGTGGGAAAATTCCTCTCAATACATCTTTACTTACGATACCAACAACAATCTGACGAGTGAATTATGGCAAAGCTGGATTGATAATACATGGATGAATACATCCCAATACACATATAACTATGACGTTAACCTTAATCTGACAAGTAAATTAAGACAGAATTGGAATGGCTCAGCCTGGGTTAATTTCTGGCAATACACATTTTTATACAATGCGGTCAATAATCCGGCAAACATCATTCAACAATCCTGGAATGGCAGCGACTGGGTGAATTTCTCTCAATATCTTTATGGTTACGACGCCAACAATTTCGAAACAAGCTATTCATTAATATATTGGAATAGCTCCGGCGTTAAGGTAATTAGTGGCGATAGCGCCTACTTTTACTTTCATACAATCTCAGGAATTAACGACCTGATTACGGTGGAGGGAAATACTACTGTTTATCCCAATCCAACAAGTGGAAAGGTTACAATACGTAGTAACAACAATATCAGCTCAGCGCTAATTTATAGTTTACATGGTGAATGCATTTATTCCGATTTTAAATTCAATCAAAACACGGCAATAAATCTTTCAGCCCAGAGGAAGGGAATCTATTTTATCAAAATTCAATGCGGTTCTAAAATTTATACCAGAAAAATTGTTGTTCAATAACAAGCAGTTGAACCAAGAATTATTGATTCCCGAAAGGTTTTGTTTAAAATTGTTCGTCGAAATTGGCTCTTAATACCTTGTGTGATGAAACTTATTAAACAAATACTCTCTCTCGTTTTTCCATTGGGATTTGGAACTTGGAATTTGAGACCTGGAATTTCATGATGCTCAGTTTTATCCCGTTTTGACTATATTTTTTCCAGGTTTTCTATTGAACCATCAAAATCAATCCCTTCAGATATTCCCCTTCGGGATGACAGATATCAACAGGATGATCGGGTCCCTGAGATAACTGATGTAAAATCCGTATTTGTTTTTTGGTTTCGATAGCTGCCGATTGAATAGCCGAACGGAACATTTCCCTCGAAACAGGCTGTGAGCAACTAAACGTAAACAGCAAACCTCCCGGATTCAGTCGCTTCATAGCCTCGGCATTGATATGGATATAGGCATGTAGCGCGTTGTTCGTCACCAGATGAGTTTTAGCAAAAGCCGGAGGATCGAGAATAATCAGGTCAAATTTTTCTTTCGTGTTTACCAGATATTGTTTAATGTCGGCAACCTCTGATGTATGTTTCGCCTGATCTAATCCATTTAGTTTTATATTCTCGTTCGTCCATTCAATGGCTTGTTTTGAACTGTCAACCGAATGAACTGAAGTGGCAGATCCTTTCAACGCATACACCGAAAAAGCGCCGGAATAACAAAAAGCATTCAGTACTTTCCGGTTGCGGGCATAATACTGGGCAAACATTCTGTTTCCCCGCTGATCAAGGAAAAAACCGGTTTTTTGACCGCGGATAAAATCAACCATAAACCGATGACCTGTTTCAATAATTTCAACCGATGAAGAGTTTCCAAAAAGAAACTGATCCTGATCCTTAACCTGAAATCCTGAACCTTGCACCTGAAACCTCGAACCCTGCACCTTGAACCTTGAACTTCCCATCGTCTCGCCGCTCTTATTGTAAACAGCCACAAGTTCCTTTCCGTAAACTTCGCGCAAAGCATCAGTAAAAACAGGCAAAAGCAGATGCATTCCCATCGTATGGGTTTGAATTACGGCAACTCCGTTGTAATAATCAATGATCAATCCCGGAAGCATATCCCCTTCTGAAAAAACCAACCTGTAAGAATTTGAAACAGAGCCATTGGTAAGTCCAAGCCTGCATCTGAAATCAAAAGCCGCTTTAATCTTTGAAAACCAGTATTTCTCATTGATTTGAACCTGTTCGTATGAGAAGATTTTAACGGCAATTGAACCGCCAAGATAAAACCCCAATGCAAGGAACTCTTTGCGGGCGCTACAAACTTCCACAATCATTCCATCGGTTGCATCGCCTTCAATATTCTGAATTGCGCCGGAGAAAATCCAGGGATGAAACCGCTGCACTGCCGCTTCTTTTCCTGGTTTCAAAACTATTTTTGGGTATTGGATCATCTTTTCAGGTATTCATTATTAATCATGATTATTTACAATTATCACTCTGCAAATATATTGCATTAATCGGAGAAAGTATATTGCCACGACCTTCAGGTCGAATTGCCCCGACCTTCAGGTCGGGGATGTTGAATCTCATTTGTAAAACTCTTTGTTATTGAAGTGTTTAATTTCTTTTGCAAAGAAGAATAAATTTGGTAATATACAGCTAATTTGAATGCCTGATTATTTCAATGAGAAGGGGAGGATGGGCGTAGCAAAGGTTTTCGGTTTATTATGCGGGTGTGGAATTGGCGGGAGAAAGCATAGTCAGTACCTCCCTTTTTGGGGATGGATTTAGGGAGGGGCATGAATTGGCGAGATCTTTAAGGAGAAAGGGTGTAGGGGTGTAGCAAAATTTTTCGGTTCATTATGCAGAAGTAGAATTGAGAGTACAAAGCGCAAATATTTGGAACTATTTTGATTAGCGCGATCTCCCTCTTCCTTTTTGAGGA
>JBAXRP010000048.1:0-22083 GCA_037131145.1 Bacteroidota bacterium | reverse complement strand
ACCGCCTGGTGTTCTTTCTTCCAGTCTTGTAAACCATTGTCGTTATTCAGTTTTTTTGTCATTGTCATTTTACTTTTTCTTTTCTGTCGGCTCGTGTGTCAGCGTTTTTTATTTTTTTAAAGTGGCGGCAAATTTTTTAAAACAATTTTTCTCGGTGCGTTGGCTTTGAAAGCTCTTTGACAAAGCTTTGGTCTAAGCGTTGGCTCGTGGGGCTTTGGCAATGTGCTTGCAATAGGGTAGGCATTAGTCAAATAATAATTTCTGCTTAATTGTTGAATCCTTCAATGTATATCTTAATGGTTTTTTATTAATTGTTTCAACTTCTTTCTTGCTTTTTAAATAATCTCTTAGTTTCTTTTCCGACCAAGTCAGTTGTAACTTTTTGATTATATCTTTATCAGCATATTCTCCAGTTTTCAATAAGTCCAGGATTTTATTTTCGTAATTCACAATTGGCTCATTCAAACTTAATTGATTTACTTCGGCAAAAGACGGGTTATAATCAATTAATGGATTACCGTTGAAGTCAACCGCTATAGCTCCCTTTTGTATCAACAAATTATTAGCAGTATTTTCATTTGTTTCAGGTTTCCGAACATATATTTTTCTGTTTTTCCTTAAGCCATCAACAACCCCCGACCAAGTGCCGCCTTTATCAGAAGACTCTGCAACATAAATTTCATCAGCAAGTCCGTATATGATTGGATTTCTTGCCATCGCTAATTCTGCTTTCCATGGAGCTTTTGGAAAGAAAGTACTTAAAACTAAAACATCACCATCAACAATTTGCTTATAATACTTTTTGAAACCTGAACCAAAAGTCATAATACCCTGTGGCAATACAATAATGCTTTGTCCTTTGTAATTAATTGCCGAATCCAATGCTTGTTTGTCAACTCCTTTGGCAAAGCCACTTACAACAACTTTATACTCTTTGCTTGCTAACTTGGCAATATTATCTGTAAATTCCAATGATTTGTCAGAGGCATTACGAGAGCCAACAATTGCAATTGATTTTTCTTGCATTATTTGTTTGTTGCCTTTTACATACAAAAGCGCTGGAGCGTGTGCGGCTTTTAGATTTTCTTTAAGAGTTTTTGAATACTCTGGTGAAGTTATCGGGATTAATTCATAGCCCTCATTATTCAATGATTCTGCTAAAAAGGCATTGTTGGCCAATTCAGACTTTGCTTTATTTAAATCCTCTATTTCCTTATATTCAATACCATATTGATTTTTCCAATCACTTTCAGTTAATTGAAAAAAATCTTCAACCGAGAGTTTTTTCTCATGATAAAATTTTATTATGAGGTTATTAATTTTTAAATGACCCCATCGTGGCAGATGTGCCAATGCTATCCAATATGCTGCTTCTTTGTTCATACTAAATCTCCTCCTACTGTTCTTGCGATTACTAAAGGTGCAATTTTTAAAGCACCTAAATTACTTAAATATCTTCCAATTTCTTTAATAGTTGCACCACTATCAAAAATGTCATCGATTAATAAAATGGTTTTCCCTCTCACTTCATCTGGAGTTTTAATCATAAAAGCATCTTTTACATTGTCCGACTTCAAATAAGCGTTTTCAAATACTTTCTGCTCACTTGTTGCTCTTTGCTTTATTAAATTATGTGAAATCGGGAACTTAAATACCTGCGAAACTTTCATAGCAAAATTCTTGACCAAGTCACCCGACTTAGTAGGTGGCACATACAGAATTATATCAAATTTTTCCTGACCAAACTTTTTCCGATATGCTTTTAAGATTATTTTTAACAGAAAATCAGGAAAATCACCACCATTTTCGTATTTGCTACGATGCAATGCACTTCCTACATTTGAAACACCGTAATAGGAAGCTGCAACCCCATTTATTAAATTTGTTCCTCTTGTTTCAACTTCAAGGGCAGGAAAATAATCCTCTCGAAATGCTTGTAATTTTTGAGTCCATTCATCATTGACCGAAACAGTAATCTTTTTTAATCCAGTATTATCACAATTAGTAAAAGATTGAGTTGATGAATCGCCCAGATAATCGCATAAGTATTTCATACGTGATTGAGTTGTTTCAACATATTCAATCATCTTATCCAAATCACGAGTTTTACTTGCACGTAATTCTTCAAATGCTTTTGTATTGAGTTGTGGTGCCCCAGTAATGTATTCAAACTTTTTACCTCTACCTACTGTAACTTCACGAATGATTTTTTGCTCCATCAAGTCAGCTTTGATAACTCTAATTTGATTCTGCTTTAAATTTGTCCTCCTCATTAAATCGCGTTCACCTAACATTTCATTTTTAACAGCAGTAATAACTTTCTCATATTTTGAAATTGATGGCCTTCCACCTTCAATAAAAGCTTCAGGAAGTTTTTTGTCTTCAGGATTGTAAAAAAGAATTATGTAAGAGGGCTGGTTATCTCTACCTGCTCTACCAATTTCCTGATAATAGTGTATTGGCGATTGAGGTATTTGGGTATGAATGATAAAGCGAATATCTGGCTTATCAATTCCCATCCCTAAAGCATTTGTTGAAATCACACACTTCCATTGATTTTTCATTAAACCGTTTTCGATGGCTATTCTTGATTCGGGATCCAGTCCAGCATTATAACCAGTTGAAGATATTTTCAAAAATTCAAACCACTTTGAATATATTTCAGTATCTACCCTTGTACCAGTATATAAAACTCCTGAACCTGACAATTTTTCGAGGTTTTGACCAAGCCAAATTAATTTTTCATCTTCGGAATTGACTTTAATAACAAATAGTTTAAAATTATCTCTCATTAAGTTTCCTCTGATGATTGATAAATTACTGCCCATTTGTTCCGCAATATCCGCTTCAACCTTTTTTGTTGCTGTTGCTGTTGTCGCCAATACAGGTAATCCTTTAGGTAAAAGGGTTACAAGGTTTATTATACGCCTGAATGTTGGTCTAAAATCGTGACCCCAAACTGAAATACAATGTGCTTCATCAACCACTACCATTGAAAGGTTCATCAGGCGGGTTGCTTCAATCCACTCAGAATTTTCCTGTCTTTCGGGTGCTATGTAAAGAATTTTAATTTTACCAGCTTTTGCATCAGTTATAATTTGTGAATTTTCTTCCGGTGTTTGTTCACTATTAACACATTTTGCCGAAATGCCAAGAGAATTAAGTTTCTTGACCTGATCACGCATTAAAGCAATCAAAGGAGAAAAAATTACTGTTGTTCCTTTATGTAAAACTGCTGGAAATTGAAAACATAAGGACTTACCAAATCCCGTTTTTTCAATAAGAAGTACTCTTTCGCCTTTTAGAATTTTTTCAATAGTGATCCATTGTTCATCATAAAAACGGCTCAGTTTAAATGTTCGCTGTAAAACTATTTCAGCTTCTTGTCTAGTCATACTAGTATATTATTTATACCATTCCTTTTTCAATTCATTAATATCAAGATGCTTCCATTCATCTTTCCATAATTCCCAATATGGAATGTCATTAGAAGAAGGGGGCAATTTACATTCATCGATTTGAACGATTGATGGAAGAATTATTGATTCGCCTATCAGCAATGCCTCACCTGCTTTTAGTGAAGGCATTTTATCAATCAATGAACCTAATGTGTCAGGAAGAAGCTTTTTTACATATCCTTGATCATTAGGATTAGTCAAACGCATGGCAATAAAATTATTGCATTGTGAAAATATTGTTTCGGAAATCTCAGAAGGTCTCTGGCTTGCCAATAGAAGCGTTACACCATATTTTCTTCCTTCTTTTGCTATTCGTTCAATTGAGTTTTTCGATGAGCGATATTTTGCAAGTTCACTATTAGGTACATATTTGTGAGCTTCTTCATAGACAAGCAAAAGAGGAATATCATTATTTACTTTTTCAGCAGGATTTTTAGAGTTCCTTAATCGTTTGTAGAAGTAACCATATTCAAAAAGTATTCTTGAAATAAGTGACACAGTTATACTCAAAACTTCGAAAGGTACTCCACTCAAATCAATTATTGTAATATTTTTATTTGAACCATCTTTATATCCAATAAGACTTTTTAGAGTTTCTTCAAAAGTGATTGTCTTTGACTTTTCACTTAATAAAAAATCAAGCCTCCTGTCATTGATTCTATTTTCCAGTCGGTTTACAAAATTTGTTAGTTTTCCATGAAGGCTGCCTTGTGTTGTTTTGGGTTGTCCTTTTTTTGCTCCGCTAACATATTCTTCACCAGTATCAATTACTTCAGTATTTTTAGAAATGGAATATTCTAGTACGAAATCTATATCAAAAAATAAAGGTGAATCAAAATGAATTTTCGATTTTTCATCGTCAGAACCTTTGAATTGCTTCTTTCTGTTATTAACGACAGCATCTTTAAAAATGTAGCGTTGATTATGGTCATTTGAATCTGTATCAAGAAATAATTCTTGAAGTTCTTCACTATTCAAAAGCCAATAAGGTAAAACCAAATTTTTAACGTCAATAAAATTAGCATCGGGAAAAGCAGATTTGTATTCAGAATGAATGTCAAATATTATTACATGTGAATTATTTAGAGCAAATTCTCCGCTTTTTTCAGAAACTGCCTTTTGAATTATAGTTGCCAAAGTGTGTGATTTACCCGAACCTGTTGACCCAATTACTGCAATATGTTTATTGAAAAATTTATTGCCATTTACTGGAATACGGATATTATGATTTGCTGATAATGAAGCAAAAGTAAAAACTTCTTTCGGGTCAATACTTTGTTCATATATCTTTTTAATTTCTTCTTCTCTGGCTGGTTCTACTTTCTTAGGTGGAATTGCAATTGAATCACCACCCCGTATAAACTTATTGTCTTTAATTATCCCTAAAGGAAATGCCTGAATAAGATGTTTTCTTTCTCCTTTGTCATTGACTTCAATCGAGAAATTCTCAATGATAGCAATTAATACAGCATTATCATTATCGCTAATTCTAAGATATGAACCAACTTTTAATGATTCGCCTGAAATCTGGAAATCTTCAAGGCTGTCAACTATTACCTTAATTTTGTCTGGATAAACGGCAATGACTTCAGCATTGATTCTTTCTTGTTCTTCCATTTATATTATTTCTTTAATGTCAATAAATTTCTTGATTTGAATTTTTGTGTGTTTAATAGATGGTTGTTCCAATTCAATGAATGGATTACTAAGGTAAAACTGAAAAACGTATTTTACTTTTTTAATTTCATTGATAATCAATGAGAAGTGATTAAGTTCATTTACAAATTTAAGCTTTATTTGATTAGTGAAATCAGCCTTTCTAATTATTGATTTTGGGCTAAATGCAGAACCAGCAAAATCAAATCCATCTATAATGACAAAGTCTTCATCATACATTTCTCTTTTAAGCTCAATCAATTCATTAATTGGCAAATTGTGAATATAAACGTATGGACAAAACGGTTTAGGCTCTCTTTTAGAAATCTTACTCCACTTCTTTGAAATTATAAACAATAACTCTTTCAATTCTGGTCTGGAATAGCCAAGGTTTGATACTTCAATTAAAAAGAATCTTTCAAAAGGTGACGTATTTAATGCTGAAAAGTATCTTGCTCTTAAATCAGCAAAAAATATTTTCTCACCTTTGAATTGAATAAACCATTCATTAAAGAGTATCTTTTTGGAATCAATTCGACTTATAAAATCAAGTTTTCTTACTCTTCTATCATTGACATCGCCTTTAATGGCAATTTCTTTAATAACTTTAAGAGAATTATTATAAAAGAAGTGCTCTGCTTCAAAGTCCGTACAGTTAAAACCTAACTTTAAACTTTCAAAAACTTGTTTTAACTGGGTATCATATTCAAGTGCATTTATATTTATTGTAAGCAAAGTTAAAAAGTCATTTAAATCAGCATCGGACAATCCTAAATCTTCATGATGAAAGTATTTGACTTTGTCTTTTGTGTGAGTAAGAAAGTTGTTTTTTAGAAAATCAATATCAATAGGTAAAGTTAATTTGTGCTGCCCACTTTGGTAAAAGCCATATAGATTGTAATTAATTCGGTTTTTTGTATCGTTTTTCACTTCGGAATAATGCGAAAGCATTAACCTAATTGGTTTTGAAATTACTGAGTGATTATATTCGGTTTTCGAGTAATATTTGCACTGAATGGCATTTTCTTCTGTTGCTGTCTTTATGTCTAAATCTTCAATACCTTCAATTACTACACTATCGGTATCATTAGGCAATTCGAGTATTTTGAGTATTGAAAAGTCAAACTGATAAAAGTATCCTTTGATTGTATCAATTGCCGTTCTATCTGTCATAGTGCTGTAGTGTTTTTGTGTGTCGGTAAAATTGCACTCTTTGACAAAGCTTTGGTTTTAGCGTTGGCTTGTGGAGCTTTGGCAATGTGTGTAATGTGGGTCGGAAATTGTTTTAAAAAATGTGCGGTGGGCAAAAAAAAAAAAACATCGGGTCGGCTTAAGAGTCGGCTTTCCTGTCTTGTCAATATTTCGTTTTTCTGTCCTTTCACAATGGTTTACTTTTTAATTTTCCTATGTCGTTGTCTGTCTCTTACACTTGGCGGTAACTTCAAAGTAGTCATTTATTAACCCTTCACCAACTGCACAATAATCAACCTGCCTCCATCTTCTTTGGATAAAAGAATTTTTTTGCCTTCCGTAAGATCAACAGCTTCGCCGATTTCGATCTTTTTATCCACATCTTTATCGTACATTTCTTTTAGCTTCCGGTTGATTAAAATCCATTTTCCATTGTGGAAATGGAAATCTCCCACGGGAATTTTCTGGTCGGCGGTGGTTTTTTCATTTGCATTCACAAAACGATTAACATGCCACATATACAGCAGTTGCTTATCGTAAACCATCAACCGATAATTTTCAGGTTTGAAAACGCCGGTTTTCGGAGAATAATATAAATTCAAAACCGGTAATTGCCCTTTATATTCGGTACCACAGAACGGGCATTTCGGCTTTGTTGAATTGTCGAACACAAACCATTTATACCAGCAGTTCGGATTCTGGCAAGGTTGCATCAAATCAACGGTTTTCAACAATGCCTGCTCCCATTCATCAGCAGTTGGGCGCAAAGCGGGGTTGTGCAATCCGTCAATAAAAGTTTTATTGAATAACTCTTTTAAATAGGGACCGCAAACGGTGTAGGGAATTTTATCTGTATCGCCTTGCGGCAGTTGACTGGGATGAAGCTGGCTAACTTTCACGCGATTGCTTCTATCGGTGGGATTCTCCACAAAGAGGGCTTTTATTCCCATTGATAGTTCTTCGTCCTTTGCCGAATCCAGATCGTTAACTTTACCTCCGCGAAGAGGATGCCGGTACAAGAGGTACATATAGATCATCACTCCGAGAGCGTGACGGTCGGTTGCAATACTCGGCAGTTTTCGGTTGGGGTCTTCGATTTTCAAATTTTTAGTTGCCATTACCTCCGGCGCAATAAAATCGGGAGTTCCCAGTACGTCAGGCGGATATTTGCCGGGAACCACCAACCCGTCAATATCAATGATGGAGGCTTTTCCGGTTGTTGGATCAATCAAAACATTCTTATACGAAAGGTCGGAATGAGCCAGACCGGCTGAATGAAGTCGTTTTACAGCGCGACTTATCCTGATGCAAATCTGAAAGTATTTGAACCAATCGCCCTTTTCCTCCGGGGCTAAAAATTTATTCAGATTTTTGGCGGAGGCGTACCACTTGCCCTCCTTTTCTTTTCCCTTAATTCCAAGAAAATCATTATTGATGGAGCCTTTCTTAAAGAAAAACTGGCTTTGATAGGTAGGACAAACGATGCCAAGCCTTCCGTTGTGTTCAACAATTTTAGTGGGCCAGCAATAGAGATCTTTCCAATATTCGCCGCCGGTTTGATTAAAAATGTTATCTCTGTATTTTCCGGTGATATTCTGTAACCGGTCTCTGGCGTTGAAATCCTGCTTGTCCCTGAAAAAGGCTACCACATAACTCCGGTCGGGGCTGAAATAGACGTCTTTCATTCCGCCGGCGCCAATCATATCGTCAACAAATTCAACCGGGGAACCGTCAGTTGCCTTAAGTTTTATTGTGTTTGCCATAATTCAGAATAGAATTGCAATAGTTCGGTCGTCATGATTCCCCGGCGACCAGAAATCGAGCCATTTCAGCAACTGATCGGCAGAAGCCTCATTATCGTCAGAAAAATCAACCTCTTTCGAAAGATCGTTCCACAGGTCATTCCATTTTTCAACTTTCATCAGATTGGCGTCTGTTTCAAATTTTGGATCTGTTACCCCGTCGGTCATAAGGATTAACGCCGTGAAATCATCCACAATGTCGAATCTGAGTCGCCTGTATAATTCGGTGGGCTGTGTAATTTCCGGCATGGTAAGAAAACGGGTCTGTCCGGCAAACTCGCCGCCGTCCGACTCTCCGAGAAGCTTCAGAAATTGGGTCTCTTTGTTGTATATTCCGATGCCGCCATCGCCTACCCAAAATGCGGCGACAAACCAGCCGAATTTGAATTTTTTACATACCGATACAATCAGCGTGGTGGAGAAATCCTTCAGTGGTTTGCCCTTTAATTTTGCCTCCTCTTCAATATTTTTCACCGCTTTAAAAACCGCAGTTCCGATGATGTGATAGAGGGAATCTCCCATTTTTTTTCTTTTCTCGCCTGTCTTATCATTACTAAACTCTTTGATAAGACGCTCAAATTCTGTATGTTTAACCTGTATTAGATTTTCGCAAACATCCATAACCGTTTTACAGGCAATTTCCGAACCTTTTCGTGAAGATTTTGCAGAACCGGCGCCATCGGCAACTGTCAGGATGTACCAATCAAATTCTTTCAGGTACTTCAAAGCAAAGTCATCATCTCTTGGTTTGCCTTCCTGCGCATGCGAACGTCCCCGCTGACTTGCTGCAACCATATCTTTTCTGGCGTTTTTCCCAAAGCCCAATACATTGGTAACCGCCTTAACTCTGATAAATGATTTGGCGCAGTCTTGCTTGAAATACTCAATTTCATTGGGTGTTGGGATGTTTTTCCACAAAGTTTTCGGATCGGGGTTGATGATCAGGGTGATCTCCCTTTCAAAAATCGGTTTTCCTTCCGTCCAGTCCTTTCTCTTGATTTTGAGCTTTATCTTATGGTCGCCGGCAACGTTAGGAATACCGAGGATTTCATCGGTTTCATGGTTGAAAGCCAATCCTGTCTTCTCGATTCCTTCAAACCAGAAATCTCCAATTTCTTCCAGACCAAGATCTTTAAATCTGAATTGATATTTGTACTCAATATTTGCCTTTCCATTTGGCAGGATGATCGTCTTGCTTTTAATCTGGCGTTCAAAGGCGTCATTCTGTTTGGTTTCCAATAGAATTGCAGTTTGTGGGGGCGTTGTATTCTGAATGCCGGAAATGACTGATTCCTGCTTGGCAATAATGGCGTCGTTTTTTTCTTCGGCAAATTGATTTGCCGTTTCTTTTGCCAGCGGAACAGTCGGAATTTCAACAGCGACGACCTTATCCGGCTGAGGGTTGGTCAGGGAGTATTCTTCCCAGTGTTTCAGAATGGATTCCCTGATTGCCGTCTCTTTTTCTGACAGAAACTTTTTTGCCTCTTCTTCATTTTCAGCCGGAACCTCAACGCCATTCAAATATTTCTGAATATCCATAAATTACCCCCTGGTCCGGTTAATATTGAACGATTGATTGCCAAAACCAAACCTGGCTTCAACTCCGCACCAGGGACAACGGCTCGCCTCCTCTTCGCCGGTACACATTATATTGCCGCAGGCGCAATAGCTGAAACCATACTGATTTCCGCAGCAGGGACAATTTGGGAATCCGACCAATCCTGAAGAGTTTACCGTGTTTGACGCCTGTTCGTTGTCGCATAAATCAAAATAGGAGTTTTCCAAAGGAAAGGCTCCTACCAGTTTGTAATCCAGCGAATTTTGCGCCAACTCTTTAAATTCGGATGGCGAAAGCCTTTTTTGATATTTCATCAGATAAGCCCGTTTGGTTTTCTGGCACTTTGCCAGAAAAACGGCAAAATTCTCATCAACCTTTTTACTGATACCCTTTTCAAGATCAATTTTTGAAAGATAGCCATTGGTTATTGGGGCAAGTTGCAATCCATCATTATTGGCGCTGCTTACGCTCATGCTTGTTGTTTTGATGGAAGCTGTTACCCACCTGAAGAATTTTTTAAATGATTCGGGATCGGTATTTTTCAGCAGCAGAACATTTTCTGTGATTTTCATGAAAATGGTCATGTCGGTATTTTCTCCCAAAGAGATAACAACGAGATTTGATTTTGACCGGTAATGTTTATTCCACCGGTCGAAAGTGGACTCATATTTATCAGTGGGATTCCCATCGGTAAATAAAAAGATGATTGGTTTCCAATCCCCTTTTTGATCCATCGTTGTTTTTACAAGTGAGTTATCCAGTTCACTGATCAGGAAATTGAGGGCGTTTCCGAGCGAAGTCCCCCCTCCTATTGGTAATTTGGGCGGATAAAAATTATAAAGTTCGATCAGCGGCGTTAATTTTTGCGCTTTTCCGGCAAATGCGATAATGGAAATATACACGGTTTCGAGCGCGTAAGGGTCGGTGCGAAGGTCTTTAATTATTGATCCCATACCTTCCTGTACCTGTTCAATTGGTTCGCCAACCATTGATTCGGAAACGTCAATTAGAAAATAGATGGGTAATCTTCTCATAAAATGAATTTTAGGATTAACAGAAACAACGCCAAAAGAATGATTTGGGACATGTCAACGGCAATTCCATTTCCGACCTGAGCGGGTTTGGCAATTTTTCGAAGCAGGTTTAACAATGGATCAAACAGCCGTTCAAAAAAATTAAAGATGTTTAAATAACTTCCTGTCAGCCTTGCTTTATGAGGCGTGAGCTTAGAATACAGGAATAGTCCGATAATCAGGACGTCAACAATAATGTAAATTATTAATCTCATAATGATATAAAATTAGATAACTGAATGAACTTCGGGTGGCGGCGGAGGTAGTAAAATTTCATCTGTTGCGCCGATGCTTCGATTTCCAACGCTAACGGCAACAGAAACCCATTTAAAAAACTGTCGAAAGGTGCCGCTATCAGTAGTATCGAGGCTTACGATTTTATCGGTTATTTTTTTCAGGTTTTCTATGTCAGTCTTTGCGCCAACACTGCAAGCCACAATGCTGCCAAAATGTTTGCGTTTTAATTCAGGTAAAATCTGATTAAAAAGCTGGACGTCGGAGGCGCGCCCATCACACATGATAAACAATAACGGCATCCAGTCGCCTTTTTTATCAGCGGTAGTTAATTGAACTTCGGCGTCAACTTTTTTGCAAATAAATTCCAGCGCTTCGCCAAGGTGTGTTCCCGATGCAGTTGGTTGCTGTATTACCGGGATTTGCAAATCCTCTAATTCGGTAAGCGGCATAAGCTGTTCCGGTTCACGGTTAAAGGTTACAATACTCATGTAAACCGATTCGAGTGCGAAAGGATCCTGACGTAAACTTGCTACCATTGCTTCTAAACCTACTTTGATGGATTCGATTGGCTCGCCTCGCATCGCGCCGGAGGTTTGTATCAGGATATAAACGGGTAATCTTCTCATGTAAAATAGATTTCGCGGAAAAAAATTTCTCGCAGATTTTCAAAGAAAAATAATCAGATTTTACAGAAATAAATTTCAATCAATGATTTATTCTGCGTTCATCTGCCTGTTTTTCTGTCTAATCTGCGAGAAATATTTTTAACAGTATTTATCAACAAATTTCTGAAGCCCACCGGCAAACCCGGAACCAATAGCCCTGAATTTCCAGGCGCCGTCTTTTTTGTACAGGCTGCCAAATTCAATGGCGGTTTCAATGGAAAAGTCTTCGCCCAGATCGTATTTGATCACCTCTTCATTTGTCAAAGAGTTGTAAATCCGGACAAATGCATTTCTTACCTGACCAAAATTTTGTCGTCGCGCTTCAGCTTCATGAATTGTTACAACAAAGGTGATTGACTCACAATTTGAAGGCAGTTTCGATAAATCAATTTTTATTGACTCGTCATCGCCTTCGCCTGCGCCGGTTAAATTATCGCCGGTATGTTCCACACAACCTTCGGGGCTGATAAGGTTGTTGTAAAATACTAAATGTTTATCAGATAACACTTTGCCATTTGCTCCCAGTATGAAAGCTGAGGCGTCGAGGTCAAAAGCCTGACCTGAATCTGTTGCGTTCACATCCCAGCCCATTCCGACCACAAATTTCTGAAGAGATGCGCCAATTGGCGCATTCCCGCCTTTTGTTAAATTAATTCCCATTTTTTACAGTTTAAGTGTTGTAAAAACAACGTGATTATAATTTCGATGAGATTTTTGTAGCCTTTGCTTTAATATTCTCCAGAATTGCCCTTTCAACTTCGTCCATCGTATTATCTTTCATGATTTTTGCAATCAGCCAATCGGCTTCTTCATCATCCACTTCATTAGGGCTGACTTCATCTTCAAGAAGAAACTTTGTGATGGCTTCAACCATAAATGGTTTCCACGAGGGGTGGTTGTCTTTGCCTGTCACAGCGTCGTTAAGTTCAAAGAGAAAGTCTGCCTCCTCCTGATCAATTTTACCATCTTCATATAACACTGTTTGCAATTTCTTCACTTCGTCTGCATCAATAACGCCATCGGCGAGGATTGCTTTTTTGAGTGATTCTAATTTTTCATTCATGGCAACAAAAGTTATTTTTTCGCTTACTCTGACTGGTTTTCAGCTTCCCCAATATTTTATCAAACAACAATATTAACTTCAGGAGGAGGCGGTGGAAGTTCATTAAAGCCGGAAACATCTTTACCGCTTGATTCAATTTTCTGGCTGCCTGTGCTTACGGATGCTGAAACCCATTTAAAAAAGGCTTTAATCGTGGCGCTGTCAGCGGTATCAAGTTGTACAACAACTTCGGTGATTTGCTTTAATATACCTGTATTTGCCCCGGAACCGGCAGCGCAGGCAACAACCATACCGACTTTTTGTTTTTGAAAATCTGCCAGCCCTTTTTTCCAGTCGTCAGTTGGTTCGCCGTCGGTCATCAGAAATATTAAAGGTTTCCAATCACCCTTTACATCTAAGGTAGTTTTGGCGACTTCGGAATTTATTCTGTTCGCCAAAAGCGAAAGCGCTTCGCCCATTGATGTTGTACCTGACGCCTGAATATTGGGCATTTGAAACATTGACAATTCGGATAGCGGAACTATTTGTTTTGCCGAGCTATCAAAAGTTATGACGCTTAAAAATGCTGTTTCAAGCGCGTAAGGATCCTGTCTAAGTGTAGAAACCAAAACCTGCACTCCGTTTTTCACGGCTTCAATTGGTTCTCCCGACATTGAACCTGATGTGTCTAAAACTAAATAAACTGGTAAACGTCTCATCTTTATATTATTTAAAGGTTACAGATATGATTTGACAATTCTTGCAATCGTTTGTCCAAGAAAAACATCGTCGGTTGGGTCGCCGATGGCGTTAAATTTCCACTCATTATCTTTTTTATAGAGTTTTCCCATGATGAGCGCTCTTTTGTTTGCATACTGCGATTCTGCAGATACGTTATATGAAGCAAAAACTTCTTTAACCTGAGTTGGGGTACCTTCGTACATTCTTATTTTTGCATATGGTATTTGAGAAAAATCCTCTTTCCCAACGTTATTCAGGAAGAAAAAAATCTGTTTAACGTCACTGCTGAGCCTGCTTAAGTCAACTGAGATGATTTCATTATCCAGACCATCATCGCCTCCTTTATCACCCTCGCGATCGTCGCCGGAATGTTTAAGCGCGCCATCAACTGTGGTTAGCTTTCCATTTGGCAAACCAAATTTCTGTAACAGCTCTGGTTTATAGAGAGGAGAATAGATGTGATCGTAGCGCTCATTTTTACTATTAATAAGGATGCAACTAAGATCCAAATCCACATCAATCGTTTTGGAGACTTTCTTTTTCCCAAAACCAAACAGTCCGCCTTCTTCAACCTGGGTTTCAATTGCCCCCCAGTTTACGCCAACACAAAAATTAGTCAGAGTGGCTCCACTCTTTTTTCTTAGGTCAATCCGCTGACCTTTTGCTAAATCAATTGCCATAAAATTGTTTTTTAAGGTTAATTGTAAGATAATAATAGAAAGTGTTATACGTATTTATCTACAAAATATTGCAGACCGCCTTTATAACCAATACCCATTGCTTCGAATTTCCATTCGCTATTCCTTTTATATAACCTGCCAAATTCAACTGCGGTTTCAACTGAAAAATCTTCGTCAAGTTCGTATTTTGCAATCTCTTCGTTTGTTTGGGCATTATAAATTCGGATAAACGAATTGCGAACCTGTCCAAAATTTTGACGACGGGCTTCAAAATCATGAATTGTGACAGTAAATAATATTTCCTGGATTTTATAATCCACTTTTTTCAGGTCAACAGTTAATGTTTCATCATCGCCATCACTGTTTCCGCCGGTCAAATCATCTCCGGAAGATTCCACAGAGCCATCGGGTGATTTCTGATTATTATAGAAAACAAAAAAATCCTCCTTGGGCAGTTTTTTATTTTCTCCAAGCATAAATGCAGAAGCGTCGAGGTCAAAATCAAAGCCCGTTCCTTTGTTTGGGTCCCAACCTAATCCAACTCCTACTTTAGAAAGACCAATTTCAATGCGTTGTCCTTTTGTTAAATTAATAGCCATAAGCGATCTTTTTTTGATGTGGTTAACATTATTGTAAAGTTACAAAGAATTAGTTGATTACATTTTTGCCGAAGGTAGGAATTTTTTCTTTTGCCTCACTTTATACGATATAAATTAACAAATTCGTTTTTTATATGTAATTTTAGCACGAACATATTTTCCCCTGATTTACCAAAATTGCTTTTTTCGAACATGAACAATAAAGAAATTGCCGGAAACATTTTGATTGCTGATGACACAGAAGAAAATCTGGTGTTTCTGAATAAGATATTATCTCTACAAGGTTATAATACGATTGCCACAAAATCAGGAGACGAAGCGTGGGCGGCAATCCAAGCTACGCATCCAGATTTGGTTTTGCTCGATGTACACATGCCAGGTCTTGATGGATATGAAGTTTGCGAGAATATCAAGGCAAATGCCGCCACGAGGGAAATACCAGTGATGTTTATCAGCGCATTTCATGAAACTGTTGATAAAATTAAAGGTTTCGAAGCGGGAGGCGTTGATTATATCACCAAACCAATACAACCCAATGAATTATTGTCGAGGGTTCAAACACATTTAAACCTTAGCAGAGTTAGAAATCAGTTGGGTGAACAGGCCAATAAGCTAAGGATAGCAAACCGGAAACTCCGCCTAAAAGTGGACGCCCATAAGAAAGCGAGAGAAGAGATACATCAACTTAATGAAACCCTTGAGCAACGCGTTAGTCAACGAACCGCTCAACTTTTATCGGCGAATAAAGAGTTGGAAGCATTTTCCTATTCAGTCTCGCACGACTTACGCGCCCCGCTTAGGGCGATTGATGGTTTTACCCGGATTCTGATCGAAGACTATGAACCACTGTTTGATTTGGAAGGTAAAAGAATCTGCTCGGTAATTAGGGAAAACTCTCAACGGATGGGTCATCTGATTGATGATCTGCTTACTTTTTCCCGGCTTAGCAGATCCGCCATTTCGGCTGCTTCCATTGATATGCAAGAGCTTGCCATGTCTGTTTTTCAAGAATTATCTGTTGCAAAAACGATGAGCCGCATTGATATTAAAATTGATCATTTGCATCCTGTTCCTGGAGATCCATCAATGCTTAGGCAAGTGTGGTTTAACCTGCTTGATAACGCTATCAAATTCTCTTCGCGAAAACAAAAACAGGAAATTTCCGTTACATCACATTCGGAAGGTAATATGATCGTTTTTTGTATTAAAGATAACGGCGCAGGGTTTGACATGCTTTACGTTGACAAACTTTTTGGCGTTTTTCAACGGCTACATAGCGTCAAGGAATACGAAGGAACCGGCGTAGGGCTTGCCATTGTTCAAAGAATTATTCACAAACATGGTGGACGGGTTTGGGGCAAAGGCGTTGTTGATGAAGGAGCTACCTTCTGTTTTAGCCTGCCCGCTATACAACCATTAAAATAAGTAATATGAATCAATATGACGCCTTCGATATTCTGATCGTGGAAGATAATCCATCTGACGCCGAATTAACGGTGCGATCGCTCAGAAAACAAAACCTGGCAAACCGGATTTTCGTTGCCGAAGATGGCGTAGAAGCGCTTGACTTTATTTTCTGTAGAGGGAAATTTTCAACCCGCGATAGCATGAAACCGCCAAAAGTCATTTTTCTCGACCTGAAACTCCCAAAAATAAGCGGATTGCAGGTTCTCAAAGAGGTTAAAACGAGACCGGAAACAAAAATGCTCCCTGTCGTTATTATTACTTCCTCCAAGGAAGACCCAGACATTAAAGCCGCTTATGAACTGGGAGCAAACAGTTATGTTGTAAAACCTGTCGACTTCGATGTTTTTGTTCATGCAATAAATCAAACAGGTTTATATTGGCTGCTTATCAATGAACCGCCAAAAATGTAACCGAGAATAACGCTAATTTATCCGCCATGAGTAAACTTTATCGGATACTACTCGTTGAAGATCTTCCTTCCGACGCCTATTTCGTTCAGCGGGAACTCAAAAAAAATCTCGGCGCCTTTGAATTTATGGTTGCCGACAATAAAGAAGATTTTTTAAATTGTCTCAATTCATTCCATCCCGATATCATCTTATCCGATTATAGTCTTCCAGGTTTTGACTGGTCGTTAGCGCTAAAAATTACCCGCGCCCAATCGCCTGAAACTCCATTTCTGATTGTTTCGAGTTCTACCAATCCGGTTATAGTGAACGCCTGCCTTAACGCCGGAATTACTGGATTTATCAGCAAGGATAATTTAAACCAACTGACTCCTGCAATTCGTCAGGCGCTTGAAAAAACCAGCGAATTGCCACGACCCTAAGGTCGTGGGAATCGAATTTACAAATTGCTTTTAGCGAAATTCATCACAGCCCCAAAGGTCGCTTCAGGCGCTTCAATATATCCCATGTGCCCGCAATCGCGAAGCAGAAGGATCTCGCTCTTTGCCGGCAATGAAACCATCTCCCAGAGTTTTGTCAAAGGCGCTTTTGAATCCTTTAACCCGAGAATGAAAAGGACAGGCAGGTTGGTTGTTTTAAGTAACTCGGTTTGATCTTTTCTCACTTTCATCCCTTCCAATGCTGCAATAACCGACTCCTTATCCATTTTCGACGCTCGCTGAACCAGCCGTTCAATCTGCTTTGCAAATAGTTTATGAACCTCCACAGGAAAAAGACCGGGGATAAACTGCGCCACAAAACTGAATTTGTCCTTTTCCACAATCGCGATAGTTCGGTCACGGTTTGAAATGTCCTCACTCGTGTCGGCGAAACAGTGGGAATTGAAAAGTCCGATTCCTTTCAGCATTTTAGGATACTTTTCGGCAAAGGCAAGCGTAAGATAACCGCCCATGGAGTGTCCGATCATCAGACTTTTTCCTATCCCTGCTTTTTTCAGCACTGCGCACACTACATCAGCCATTAATTCCATTGTATGGATTTTGGCGACTCTGCCGCTTTTTCCATGACCTGGCAAATCAATGGTGATTACCCGGTATTTTTCAGATAGTTTCGAAGCAAAACCAGTCCAGATTTTTGAAGATTCGGTAAAACCGTGAAGCAGTACGATTACCTTTCCCTTTCCTTCATCGGTAAAGAAGATGTTTTTCTTCTGAAATTTAACCGGCGCCGTTTTTAATGGAATAGTCTTAGTCATATTTCATGGTCTCCTCTATCTCTGCCACAGTTTTAGGAATCGGCTTTCCAAGAACACGATAACCATCGCCGGTTACAAGTACATCGTCTTCGATTCGGATACCCCCGAAATCCTTATAAGTTTCCACAATGTCGTAGTTGATAAATTCGGACAGCTTATTTTCGGCTTTCCAGATATCAATCAGTTCGGGAATAAAATATATGCCAGGTTCGATGGTCATTACAAAATCCTCCTGTAGTTTTCTTCCGAAGCGCAGGAAAGCAAGTCCAAATTCAGTACTTCTGATAACCTCATCATCATAGCCGACCAAATTTTCGCCCATTCCTTCGAGATCGTGCACATCAAGTCCCAGCGGATGACCCAGGCCGTGTGGAAAGAAGAGAGTATGCGCGCCTTTTAACGCCGCTTCAACCGGATCGCCTTTCATAATTCCGAGATTGGTAAGTCCCTTGGCAATTTCAGTTGCAGCAAGCATGTGGATCTCCCTAAAAGGAACGCCTGGTTTTACAGCTTTGATTGCTGTAAGGTTCGCATTCAAAACTACCTCATAGATTCCCTTCTGGCGGGCATTGAACTTCCCTCCTACCGGGACTGTGCGGGTTATGTCGCTGGAATAATGAAGGTCATTCTCACAACCGGCGTCAATAACCAACATCCTGCCTTCAACAAGTGTATTTCCATGATAATGGTTATGAAGGGTTTGACCGTTGATGGAGAGGATTACCGGGAACGAAACGGGTCCGCATTGCGAAAGGGCAATGCCTTCGATGATTCCGGCAATTTCGCGTTCAACAACGCCGGGTTTTGCCATCTTAATACCTGTTGTATGCATCTTCCAGGCTACATCCACCATCTTTTCGATTTCAGCCACTTCCAGAAAATCTTTTTTCATTCGGAGCTTAATAATCGCCTTTATCAACGGTTCTGATGTTTTTTCTTTTAATTCAAGATGAGGAATTCCAAGCAAATCGGAGAGCCATAAAATGGTTTCACCTCGGTAAGGCGGCGCAAAATGTATCTTTCGACCTTCACTAATTGCATTTTTAATCAAATCATTGAGTCCTGTAAGCGGCGCGGTTTGCTCCACGCCGGCTTTGGCAGCCTGATCCTTGATTAAAGGCTGAACGCCCATCCAGATAATATCTTCAATATCAACATCATTTCCGAAAATATAATCCTTTCCTTCATTGAGATCAATAACTCCGGCAAGATCCGGATGATCTAAACCGAAGAAGTAGGAAAAGGCGCTATCCTGACGAAACGAATAGGTATTAGCAGGATAATTGAACGGAACTTCCTGGTTGCCCAGAAAAAGAACGACTCCTTCGGATAGCTCGGAACGGAGCTTTTTGCGGCGTTCCATGTAAACTTTTGATGGAAACATAATTTAGAATGGATTTGAATTGTGAGAATTTTTGATGAATTTTTATTTTGAAATACATTTACTTCTAATTTTGGAAACACTTCAAGATGCAAAACTGAAAAATTTTCAGACTTGCCTCAATTCTGAATCAACGGACAAATATATTAAAAGCTTGTTATGAATCAATCATTTTTATGCTTTTCTTCGATCACGAAAAAGCTCTGGATGGCTTTTCTGGGTCTTTTTCTGATGGTCTTTCTTGTGGTCCACCTCGGCATTAATTTATGTTTACTGCGTAGCGACGGAGGCGCGTGGTTTAATGCCGCAGCTCATTTCATGGGAACCAATTACATTGTAAAAGTCTTTGAAATAGGGTTGTTTGGCGGCGTCATTTTTCATATTTTGATTGGAATAATTCTCCAGATTCAAAACTGGATGTCGCGCCCGGTAAGATACATGGTTACCAACAAAACCGATACGCCGTTCCTGTCAAAATATATGATTTATACCGGCGGTATCGTTTTGATTTTCCTGATCATCCATTTCGTAAATTTTTATTTTATCAAACTTGGATGGGTCAGTAATCCGCACATTTCACCAGAAGGGGAGCCCGAATTTTATCTGATTGCACAAGAGTTGTTCATGCAACCGCTCTATTCATTCCTTTATATCGCGCTGTTTATCGTACTTGGTTTTCACCTTAATCATGCTTTCCAGGCTGCCTGGCAAACGCTCGGAGTAAATCATCAGCAATATAATACCTGCATCAGCCGGTTTGGAACCTTTTATGCTATCATTGTTCCATTAGGCTTTATAATTATTCCCATTTACTTTTTATTTATCCGTTAGTCATTATGGCTGAATTAAATTCAAAAATTCCCAAAGGGACGCTTGCTTCCAAGTGGACCCATTATAAAGATCATCAGAACCTGGTTAATCCGAGCAATAAACGCAAGATTGACATTATTGTTGTCGGAACCGGACTTGCAGGCGCTGCCGCAGCCGCTTCACTGGGTGAAATGGGTTTTAATGTCAAGATTTTCTGTTACCAGGATAGTCCGCGGAGAGCGCACAGCATTGCCGCTCAGGGTGGAATTAACGCTGCAAAAAATTACCCGAATGATGGCGACAGCGTTTACCGTTTATTCTACGACACCATAAAAGGCGGCGATTACCGCGCCCGTGAGGCAAACGTTTACCGGCTTGCAGAAGTAAGTAACGCCATAATTGATCAGTGCGTTGCCCAGGGAGTTCCCTTTGCCCGCGAATATGGCGGATCGTTGGAAAACCGTTCCTTTGGCGGCGCACAGGTATCGCGTACCTTTTTTGCCCGCGGACAAACCGGACAGCAGTTGCTGCTGGGCGCTTACAGCGCTTTGAGCCGTCAGATAAAACTGGGAACGGTGAAACTTTTCGAGCGCCATGAAATGATGGATGTAGTTATTGTTGACGGAAAAGCGCGCGGAATCATCGCCCGCGACCTGATTACCGGAAAACTTGAACGCCATTTCGGACATGCCGTGGTTGTTGCAACAGGCGGTTATGGAAACGTTTTTTATCTCTCCACCAACGCCATGGGTTCAAATACCAGCGCGATCTGGCAGATGTTCAAAAAAGGCGCCTTCTTTGCCAATCCATGCTTTACGCAAATTCATCCTACCTGCATTCCCGTGCATGGCGATTATCAATCGAAACTTACTCTTATGAGCGAGAGTTTGCGCAACGACGGACGCATCTGGGTTCCGAAAAGAAAAGAGGACGCTGAAGCTCATCGCCAGGGAAAACTCAAGGCTAACGATATCGCCGAAGAAAATCGCGATTATTTTCTTGAGCGCCGCTATCCGGCTTTCGGAAATCTTGTTCCACGCGATGTTGCCTCGCGCGCAGCCAAAGAGCGCTGCGATGCAGGTTATGGCGTTGGCTCAACCGGGCTGGCAGTTTTCCTCGATTTCAAAGAGTCAATAGGACGCCTTGGGAAACATGTAATCGAAGATCGCTATGGCAATCTATTCCAGATGTATGAAAAGATTGTGGATGAAAATCCATATCAAAATCCGATGATGATTTACCCTGCCGCTCATTACACAATGGGAGGCACGTGGGTTGACTATGAGTTGCAAACAACGGTAACCGGTTTATTTGCCGCCGGCGAAGCCAACTTCTCCGACCATGGCGCCAATAGGCTTGGCGCTTCAGCGCTGATGCAAGGACTTGCCGACGGGTATTTCGTACTTCCTTATACTCTCCAGAACTATCTTGCGGGCGAAATCAAAGTGGCTCGCATGTCAACCGATAAAGCTGAGTTTGCCGAGGCGGAAAAAGCTGTTCAGACGCGACTTGAGAGACTTATGGCGGCAAAAGGAACCAAATCAGTTGACAATTTCCACAAAGAACTTGGAAAAATCATGTGGGAAAATGTTGGCATGGCGCGCAACGAAGCCGGACTGAAAAAAGCCATTGAACTCATCCGCAAGCTCCGCGCTGAATTTTGGAAAAATGTAAAAATCCCTGGAATAATTAATGAGCTTAACGTTGAACTCGAAAAGGCAAACCGCGTTGCCGATTTTCTTGAACTTGGCGAATTGCTGGCTTATGACGCCCTGAATCGTAATGAAAGTTGCGGGGGACATTTCCGCGAAGAGTATCAAACCGACGAAGGCGAATGTAAACGTAATGATGAAGATTATAAATATGTGGCGGCATGGGAATACAAAGGCGAAGGAGAGTTTGCACTTCATAAGGAGCAGTTGGTTTATGAGGAGATTGAGGTGAAGCAAAGGGTGTATAAATAAAAGAATAAAGAATAAAGAATAAAGAATAATAGAATTTTAAACTTTTGAACCTTGAACCTTGAACCTTGAACCTTGAACCTTGAACCTTGAACCTTGA
>JBAXRP010000047.1:0-22281 GCA_037131145.1 Bacteroidota bacterium | reverse complement strand
TGGTTAGAGCGTCGGATTCATAACCCGGAGGTCACGAGTTCAACTCTCGTCCCCGCTACATATTTTCGTATTGTTTTCAAATTCAACAGTTTACAAGATCTTTTCGAGCAAACTGAAACATTTTGAAACAAATTATTGCGGTCATTTCTCTTAATTTTCCTCCTGGTGTGGTCGAAAAATTAAATGCGAAATGGAAAATTTTAAGACCGCAAAACTTTTTAACGCGGGCGGCGATCTTTCAAAACGCGGGTTTGTTTACTACCAATTTATTTCTCCTGAAAACGGAAAGTAACGACGGTTTCAACTTTGGGTTCCTTATAAAATACTCACTGCAAGCGGCAGAAGGGATAAGGCTCATGAGATAATCAAATCCATCAACAATAAATTACGGCAGGGCTTCAACTCGTTTGCGCATTACATATCTGCGTCCAATTCACTTGTGTAGAAAAATCCCTTCGCGGACGAAGGAAAAGCCAAGTCGGTAAATCTCGCCAAAGTCGTAGTAATAGGTATTCCGGATGCTTCTTTTGAGGTTTTTCCCACCGATGCCGTGCGATGCAATTGAAACCGGCAGGGCGCCTTTCACCTTTGCGCCGATGGCTTTCAGCCTCTCATTGAAAGCATCCATTTCTTCTGTATTTCGGGAGCGGGAAAACCTTAAACCCATTGCAGATATTTTCTGTAAGGATATACCAGGATGAGGAGAGATTAAAGGACAAAAGATTTGGGTGGTGGCAGGAATGATCGTCATCCTGAAAACTTTTTCCTAACAGGTGTGGCAATCTCCATTCATTTTTTTTCTTTTGCTAAATGTTTGACATTTAGTCGCCGTTTTTTTATTTTGACGATATAAAATAAACGTCACATTATTAACAACCAAACTATTAACTATGAAAACAAGATTTACTCTGTTATTTACGCTGATGATTATCAGTACGAGTTTGATCGCCCAGGTAGGAATAAATGCCGATGGCAGCCTGCCGGATTCATCTGCCGGGCTTGATGTAAATTTCAACAACAAAGGGTTTCTTCCTCCCCGAATGACACATTTTCAGCGTGATGCAATTTTAAATCCTGCTGAAGGTTTAATGGTTATTTGTACGGATTGTGGTTTAAGCAACCCCTCAGCGTTAGCTATTTTTATAAATGGTGCATGGAGATTACTTACTGGATATTGCACTTCACCTATTCCACCAATAAGTGATCCTTCCACTGCAACATCAACATCAATTACATGGAATTGGAACACAGTGCCAGGAGCTACCGGATATAAGTGGAATATAGCCAATGAATATGCAACTGCAACTGATATGGGTATATTAACAACAAAATCAGAAAATGGATTAGCTTGTAATTCGGCATTTACAAGGTTTGTATGGGCATACAACGAATGTGGAAATTCATCTACTCTTTTTCTGAATAAATCAACCACTTCTTGCTCTTTCATTTGTGGAGACTCTTTTACCATCAGCCATGTGGCAGGAGTTATCTCCCCTATTAATAAAATGGTAACGTATGGGACTGTAAACAATGTCCCTGGAGAAGCTTTAAAGTGTTGGATTACCAGTAATCTGGGTGCCAACAATCAAGCAAATTCAGTTAATGATACCTCGGAGGCTTCTGCAGGCTGGTATTGGCAGTTTAACCGTAAACAAGGATATAAGCATGATGGTCTGGTTCGAACACCTAATAATCCCTGGATTACAGCAATAAGTGAAAATCTTGAATGGGAGACTTCCAATGACCCTTGTTCCTTGGAACTTGGGAATGGTTGGCGGATTCCAACCCTTACCGAGTGGACAAACTTAGTTGTATTTGGAGGTTGGATAGACTGGAATGGTACTTGGAACTCTTTATTAAAAATTCATGCTGCAGGAATGCTTAGCAATTCGACAGGTTCACTTGGCCCTCGTGGATCCAATGGCCGTTATTGGAGTAGTAAACAGTCTAATACTACTGATGGCAATAAATTATTCTTTAGCATTACTAGCTGTTACTTGAACGCAAGTTCTAAGACATATGGTTTCCCTTTACGTTGCATTAAAGATTTATAGCAAGATAATTTTAAAATTGAGTTTAATAGGATTGCTATCGTACTATATTTTAAGCTCTCATGAATCATATTATAGTTTTCAGGGGTATTGAATTGATAAAAATTTTTGAAGGTATTATTACTTTAAGAGACAATGGGTTTAAAGTTTTTGCTATTTTTTTTATTGTTGCATCTTAATTGGATTTTCTTAGTAAATTTATTCATTACAAATCAGATTCATTCATTTTCTGATATTCTTGGACGGCCATCATCATTTCAGCAACAAAAACAACAACATTTATGGAAGACACTACATTCGACATTCTGGAATCAAAAAATCAACTTAGACAAATGTGGAACGGCTATTGCCTTGAAAGCTGGCTTAAAGGCAAGAAAGTTCGAATGAGAATAAACCATTGGGACTTTTACGAAAGTGAAGAAACACGACTTCAGATTTGTTTATAGGGCGTTCAAGAAATATTATTAAAATTTAGAGGTGAGGGAAAATTCCGTTCAACGCCAACCTTTGGTGATGAAATTGAACCAGGTGAAATGTTAAGTCCACAGAGAACATTCAAACCCTTATCCAAATCTATAATAACATTAAGAACCATCTTATTCGAAAGGATAATACTGACTTGACATTAATTACAAAGGTTCTTTTGGGGGTTTTTGGTTTTATACCTGCTTTTGATTAATATTTCTGTACCAGTTTCAGGTTGATTTCGAATGGCAGTTGTGGATTTAGACGATTAAATGAGAAATCACTGACTCTTATTGGGAAATTTTACAACTCTAATCAAGAAATAATTGACAGGTTATCTTCCGAGACTTTTACAACCGATTTCATGACCGAAAAGAAGACACACTTGAATTATCCCAAAGCAAAAATTATTGATATGTACGGGTTTAGTTTACAACAACATGAGTAATACTTTCAATTGATGTTAAACGAGTATCACAAGCGCAGGAGTAAGGCAGCACTTAAAGAGGTAGCGAGAGGGATTTAGAGTGGGGTTTTCTTTGTTTTAGTAACTTTCCATCAAATACCACTGTCATGGCAATCTTTACAATTGAAATCAACGAACGAACTGTTAAAGGAAAGGCATTGAGAACATTCCTTGAATGTGAGGATGTAGTGAAGATTAGTCCGCTTTCCGACAGGGACGATCTGTTGGTAAAAGAAATAGCAAGAGGTTTGTTGGATGTGAAAAACATCCGTGAAGGAAAAGCGCCAAAAAGAACTATCGCTCAAATGATAAATGAGAAATAGATGGCCAATACAGTAATACCAACTGCATATTTCGAAAGCAAGTATAAACGATTATCCAGGAAATTTCCATCACTCGACAACGAGTTAATTGACCTGGAAAAAGATTTGATTTTCAATCCTAAACCTGGGCAGTCGCTCGGTTCAAACCTTTATAAAATAAGGTTGTCTGGAATGGATAAAGGAAAAGGAAAAAGTGGTGGTTTTCGTTTAATAACCTATTTGATTCAGGAACATCAAAACTCAATAGAAGTTTACTCCTGACTATTTTTGACAAATCGGAGTAAGGTAGCATACCCAAATCACCGCTTGAAAAATTAGTGAAAACAATTTTTAAATGACCACTCGCGAAGCGCTGGTCTATTCTTTTTGCAATTGTAGAATTGGCAAAGGAAAGCATAGTTAGTCCCTCCCTTTTTGGGGATGGGGATGAAGCAGAGTGAAAAACTGTATATTTGAAAAAAAGCACATCATGATACTTGAAAGAACAAAAGATGAAATTTTAGTCCGACTTCCGGCTTATGTTGATCTGACTGAACTGTAAAACATGCTCGATTATTTGCAAAATATAGAATTGACAGCAAAATCCATTGCCAAACAGACTGACATTGATGAACTGTCAAAAGCAGTGAATCATTCCATCATGAATAAGGTAAAAATTCAACGGGGTCAGCAATGAAAATTGTAATAGATTCCAATATTGTCTTTAGCGCTATTTTGAACGCAAAAAGTAAAATTGGGCAACTCATCATTAATGGGTCTAAGTTTTTAGTTTCTATTCAGTTGGATTGCTGAAGGATGAAATTTTCGAACATCGGTTAAGAATTTTGGAATTAACCGGATTTACTGAAAATCAGTTCAATGAGATATATCAGTTGATTACAGATAAGATCAGGTTCGTTGATGAAATTTTATTGACTGATGAAGAAATCGCCAAAGCATCTGATTTAGTTTCTGGCATTGATAATGACGATGCCATGTTTGTTGCGCTAAACAACCACTTATTGGCCAATTTGTGGACAGGAGATAAACAATTAATAAACGGACTGAAGAAAAAGGGATATTCACGGTTT
This sequence comes from Bacteroidota bacterium, assembly GCA_037131145.1. Taxonomy (GTDB): domain Bacteria; phylum Bacteroidota; class Bacteroidia; order Bacteroidales; family FEN-979; genus CAIVAT01. The sequence goes on along the minus strand of JBAXRP010000047.1, from coordinate 17,906 downwards.
TTTACAACTGATGATTTGTATCAACTATATTTACTCAGGCAACTTAATCGAGAAAGAAAAAAATGTAAAAATCTTTTGGAATGCATCAACGCCGCAACTCCAATCAAAACCGCCACCACAAAGATTACCATTATTCATCCAGGCATCCCCGTCCGTGTCACCTCCCTGTCTTTATTCAAAACCTCCTAATTTTGATTAATTTGCTCCTTGCGGGTAAGGGACATTTTTTCCTGTTCCTTCTTCTTAGCATTATGAATTTCAGGAATCCCTTTATATCCTGAGATAATCTGTTCTGCAGGTATAAGATGAGCGGATTTCACGTGGATCGTTGCTTTGTCAAGCACAGCAGTTTTCTGTTTGCCAGTATTGTGGAAGTGAGCCAGTTCGTTGATGAAAATGTCATAGCCCCTGAGGATGAATTTGCTGTCTGTTTCCCTGGTACTGGCGTTTTTTTGATCAGTTTTCTTCCAGAAGACAATCAGGGTGGACTTTTCACGTTTGCGAACCTGACCTCCATTGGCGCGAATCAGTCCAAAGGTTCCGTGTTGTTCACGTTGAGCGCCCCTGCGCTGAGGACTTATTTCGGCATCTGGCACGCTTGATTAAATTTTTGCAGACCTAAAAACCGGAATGGAAATTCTGGAACAAATATTCGGGTCAGATTACTTTACAAATATGAATGAACTCAACGGGCGGCTCGCTAACAGCCAATCTAATGGAAAGTGAGCCGCATTTAGCGCCATGATATTTTCATGAGGTTAACTTTGCTGTAAATTTGAATAGTAGTGCGGTGGGTTTGCCGACCGTTTTCTTTTTTTCAAATCTGAGAAGTTGGATTACCCGTAGAGAAAAAAAAAGAGCCTTGATTTCAAGTCTCTTTTAGATGGATAGGATCGTTAGAAGGAAGTTCGGGGGAATGCTTACAAGGACACCTTACCGGGGGGTAATAAATTGCTCCTGACTTCAAACCTCGGCAATTAACCGCGAGTTATTGGATGATTATCTTTTGATTGATTAACGTTTGTTCAGCGTTTTTAACAGTAAGCAAATAGATCCCCTCCGGTTGACCTGCCAGGTTGATCTGCCGGTTGAACGCTTTTTCGGAATAACATTTTTCCTCGTAAACCAGTTTGCCGGTAAAATCTCTGATGTTTATTTCCACTGAACCTGGTTTGTTCAGTAATGAAGAAATTCGGAATTGTCCGGTTGAGGGATTAGGAAATGCAGTAACTGTGAGTACTTCCGGAGATTTGACTCCTGTTGTAACATCCCAGACCATAGTAAAGAAACCCCTGCCATGTGTAGCCGCAAGCACGGTATTATCAGCTTTTCTAAGTTGAAGCATGTCGACGCGAACATTAGCCATCCCGGCGTTGGCGGGCTGCCATTCAACCGGATTTTGCGAAAGATTGAAACATTCCCAAACCCCGGTTTCAGTGGCAATCAAAGCCTGACGGTTATTCTTAGGATGATATAATGCCCACCTGACCGGCATATCAGGAAGATTTCCTTCAACATCACGCCAGGTTTGCCCGCCATTGCAGGTTTGCCAAACAGAGGCAACGCCATAATTTGAAAAAGTAACCATCAGCGTATCTTCCGATTTGCCAATAGCGATGGAAGAGATACTCGCCGTTGGAAAAGCGGAACTCCCAATATCGGTCGCTACGGGATTATCGGTTTGAGCTTCCAATACTTTGAACAACCTTCCAGATTCAGATCCGACAAAAAGTGTTGATGACCCATTTGGCGACCATGGCGAATATTTCACTGCTGTGAAAAATACCTGAGAGCCGGTATGCAGAGTTACGAAGGTTCCCGACGAATTATTAGTCAGATCGCTAAGCCTGAGTATCTGATCCTGCCAGTTACCCAGATAATCAACAGCATTGCAGTATAGCATTTCCAGTTTATAATCGAGGTCGGCTGGAGATACGAATGTTCCGCTCGACCAGGAGCTAACTGAGTTCTGGAAATTTAAGTCATAGAAAACGATGTACTGATTATAATAGATGGAAGTTATTGATATTGCAGGATTGAGTTCATTAAAAAAACAATAAGCTCCATCGCCGCCTGACACCATGTCGTTGATGGTAAGCGGATCGCCAAGTCCAAGGTACAGGAGAGAGCCGTTATCCTGCATACCGCCATAAAACTGATTAAACCCGGCAACCGGATTAAGCGCGCATGTGTAAGCCTGAAGTGTTCCATAGTCTTTATTGCGTTCGGAGAAATATGGAACTGTTGACGAACCCTCGCTGGTGTAAAAAACGCCGCCGTCGCTTCCGAACAGGATTTCATCGGAAGATCCCGGTTTATATACAATGGCATGTTGATCGGCATGAATGTAATCCTGACCGCCGCCGCTGTACATCTTTGACCAGTCGCTGACGCGAAGCCATGTTGACCCGCCGTTGAACGATTTGTGGACATCCAGACCGCCGATATATAGCCAGTCGGCGTTGTTCGGATCTACGGCAATATCGAGCGCATGCCAGGCGATGGTGGCAAAATTGGTTCCCGAAGTCAGGTTCGTTGGAAGAGGTTTTTTAACCCATGTTACGCCTTTATCCGCCGACCGGAGGATATAATCGCAGTAAAAATATTTGAACCCGTTTGCGCTGCTGACAAATCCGTTGGCGATCAATGCATAAACGATATTGGAATTTGCCGGTGAATTACCGAGCACAACGCGTCCCGGAATATTGTTTCCCGGACTCGCCAGAATCTCTGACTGAAACTGTTCATTAACCGTCCATTGTAAGCCATTGTCGGAATATAACAACACGGCTGCGCCCTCGCCGTCGAGATTTGGGCGAGTTCCAACATAGAGCCGGTTATCAGCTCCAAGGGCAATGTCGGAAACACAATATGGTACAGTGGAACCGGTAATTAGCGGCAAAACCTGCTGCCACGTTGCGCCGTTGTCCGCAGATCGGAATAATCCATCGGATGGCATACTTTGATGCTGGCTTCCTTTGTACAATCCCGATGCGACGCCCACATATAAAACGCTTACAGTGTTTTCAACCCGCACTACAATATCAGTTACGTATGCAAAGAGTTCTGTTCCCGGAATATGGTACCAGGTAACTCCGCCATCGTCGCTTTTTCCGATGCCGAAACCGAGACCGGAACTTTCGCGGTAGGTTTGCATGGCGGTTTCAACTTCGCCCGTTCCAACATAAAATGTCTGAGGATTCTGTGGATCATAAGCCAGGCTTCGGATTGCCATTGTACTCCAGAAATCGCCAACCGGAATCCACGAACTGCCGCTGTTTGTGATATTGTTGTTGTACCACAATCCTCCGGTAACACCGCCAGCCCAAACTTTTTTATGCGACGAATCATTTGGGTCATACATGATTGCACGAGTGCGACCGCCCATGTTGGAGGCATACCCCTGCCATAAAATCGCAGGGCTTTTTTCCGATCTTCTCATTAATCGGGTTTGTTGGTATGCCGTAACGAGCCTTTCGCGCGGAACAACGCCGGTGGCAGGATCAAAGGTCATCAGAAATTCATGAAAAGCGGCAATTTCGGGCTGATCCGCAGGTTTATCTTTTTCATTTTTTTGTTGTTTTGCCGGAGGCGCATTTTTTTGAAGCGATAACAGGTACGATTCATATTTTTCCCGTTTTCCTGTGGTTTTTCGGGTTTCTCCGATTCTCATTCCGACGCCGGCGATGACCAGCGAAACAATGATTAAAGCGGCAATCGCAGTTATTAGCTTTCCTTTATGTATGATCCGTTTCATAAAAAAATATTGGTTATGGCTTTTGTAAATTTTGTTACCGTTTCAGATTGTTCTAAATCTGCTTAAATTATAACATTTTGATCGCAAATTTGATTTTTTAAATTGCGCAGCGTTATCCCATTTTGAGTTTACTTCCTTGCTGTCAAATTTCAAATACCCGAATATTGTGCGGTTTAAACGATTATTCCTACATCAAATTTTCCAGGTTACTAATTTGATACAAACATAGTTACTTTATCACTATCTTCATGACGACCGGCAAAATATTTTCAAGCAGCGAACTTCAGGAGTCGTAACATTTCATTGGGTTAAATATTGAATAAGAAAGTGTATATTCACAAAAAAATACAACATGATTAAATTATATCAAACCCTCCTGGTTTTGTCGGGGTTGTTATTTGCCATGTCATGTAATCGTCAACATCCCCCCGACAACGGGCAAGGACAGGTAGTCGCTTGGGAAAAAATTGAAGACAAGGCGCTTGCTTCGAGTAAATCCAACCTTGATACGATGCTGCTTTATTCCAGGCAGCTTTACGATGAGGCTGTAAAAGCAGAAAATATGAAATGGGAGGCAAAAGCGTTGGTACTCCTTGGTTATTGTACTGCGCTGAAGGAGGAAACCGACTCTTCAATCATACTTTATGAAAAGGCAAAAAAGCTCGCCAATTCCATTAAGGACAGCGTTACTGTTGAAAAAACGTTTAACTATCTTGGGTCTTGTTATCTTGGAACAGGTTTATACAGTAAAGCGGAGCAAGAGTACCTTGGCGGATTAGCATACGCTGAAAATTTACACGATACTTTTGAAATTGTCAAATATTACAATAACCTCGGTAATGTGGCAGAAAACTTGGATAACCTCGGCGAAGCGCAGAAATATATACACAAAGCTCTTTTTCTTTCGGAAAAGCGGAAGGATACCCTGACAATGGCGTCTTCCATGCGAAACCTTGCATTAATACTTCATAAAAGCGGCGACTCTGTGATGGCTTTCCGGTATTTAAGATCGTCGCTGTCTCTTTTTGCTTCAATAAATGATACCCGTTGGGTGGCAAAGATATACACTGATTTTGGAATCTTTTACCGTTATCAGTTTCCCGATTCGGCCTTGTACTTTTACACGAAAGCTATTGAAATTTACCGATCGCTTGGTGATGAAGGCACGATTCTCATCACACAGTTTAATATGGCAAATCTGCTTTTGGACAAAGGAAAATACCGGGAAGCTGAAAAAGTCTATTTACGGATATATAAAAAGACAGTTAAGGAAAACAATTTTATTGGTCAGGCTTACAGCAGTATCAGTTTGGCTTCTGCTTATCAAAAACTTATGGACTTTCCTAACTCAACAAAATATATTCAGAAAGCGGAAGAACTTGGAGCAAGATGGAACCAGCCTGATTTCACTAAGAATTTATATGCCATAAAAATCGAGATATTGAATGCTCAGGGAAAGTACAGGGAAGCAATTGGAGTCTATAAAAAGTTTGTTAGTCTGAAAGACAGCCTTGGCTCTGCAGATACCAAAGCCAGGATACTTGACCTTCAGAGCCAATTCGATAATGAAAGGAAAGAATTCGAAATTGTCGCCCTGAAACAGCAAACTGCTATCCAGCAAAACAAACTCCGCAACCGCTTTGTATTGATTATCGGACTTGTAGTTTTTCTTTCCATAATCATACTTTCACTTGGCATAATCATATATTTATATAGGAAAAGCGCTTCTGCATATAAGAAATTAACTGAACAGTCGGACGAGATGAAAAAGGAGATATTGATCCGCGAAAAAATACAGCGACACCTCGCCGAAAGCGAACAACAACTTATTAAAATGAATGCTACAAAGGACAAGTTTTTCTCCATCATCGCCCATGACCTGAAAAACCCTTTTAGCGCTATTTTGGGATTTACCGAACTGTTGACAACAGATCTCCAGAATCTGGACAAAGACGAGATCAGGTATTTCCTTAACAATATTAGCAATGCAACAACACATGCTTATACACTTCTCGAAAACCTGCTTATCTGGGCTCAGACCCAGAATAAAACCATTGAATTTAAACCGGAAGTCCTCGATCTAAAGAAGGCGGTTGATGAAGCTATTTTACTTGTTGATTCCCAGGCAATGACAAAAAATATCAACATACTTTCTTCCATCAGTGAAAAACAATTGGTTTTTGCTGATTTAAACCTTATCAGCGCTATCCTCCGTAACCTGCTCACCAATGCGGTAAAATTTACGCCTCAGAACGGACATGTCGAAATTTCTGCAAGACTTAATGAAAACAAGGTTGAAATTTCTGTCAGGGATAGTGGCATGGGTATCGAAAAAGAACATCTTCACATTATTTTCAGTATTGAAAATACAAAAAGGCGACTTGGAACTGCAAAGGAAAAGGGGAGTGGTTTGGGATTGACATTATGCAAAGAATTTACAGAAATGGTTGGAGGAACAATCAGCGTTGAAAGTGAGCCCGGCAAAGGAAGTACATTCACTTTTACGGTACCGGTGAACAATCAGTGCGCCTGATCCAATGAAACGTGAGATCATTAAGGATAATAAAGCATTTTCAAAACAGGATTTGGTCAAAAACTACAACGTCACAATGAATAATAAAACATAAATATGGAACTCCTCACTTTTAAACACTGGTCTGATTACGAACTGATAGACACAGGAAGCCGGGAAAAGCTGGAGCGTTTCGGGAAATACATCCTGATCCGTCCCGAACCACAGGCAGTTTGGCAGAAAGCGCTGCCTGAAAGCGAATGGGAACGTATGTCGCATGCCCGCTATGTAAGAGTTAAAGGGAAAAAATCACCCGGCGACGATGCAGAACGCGGAACCTGGAACCGTAAAACCCAAATGCCGGATCAATGGACCATCAGCTATCGCTACAAAGATATGAACCTCGCCTTCCGCCTCGGACTTACAGCTTTCGGTCACATTGGCGTATTCCCGGAACAGGCGATTAACTGGAATTATATTTACGACGTTATAGTTCAAAGTTCAAAGTTCAAAATCGCCAGCTTACCAGCTTACCAGCTTACCAGCTTACCAGCTTATCAACTCGCCAACTCTCCAGCCAAAGTCCTCAACCTTTTCGCTTACACCGGAGGCTCCTCCCTCGCTGCCCGCGCCGCCGGAGCTGATGTGGTTCATGTTGATTCGGTGAAGCCGGTAATCACCTGGGCAAAAGAGATTATGACCATTAGTGGATTGGACAATATCCGTTGGGTTGTTGAAGATGCTATGAATTTTGTACGGCGGGAAGTAAAGCGAGGCAACCATTACGATGGGATTATCCTCGATCCGCCCGCTTATGGCCGAGGTCCTGATGGGGAAAAATGGATTTTAGAGGATTCGATTGACGAGCTTATAGCGCTATGCCGACAATTGCTGGAACCAGAACATGGTTTTTTAGTTCTTAGCCTTTATTCGATGGGTTTTTCAGCATTGGTTGCCGAAAGCCTTGTGAAAAGCCGTTTCGGCGATATTCCAGGACTGGAGATTGGAGAATTTTATTTCGAAGACAGGGCAAAAAGGAAATTGCCGCTGGGAACTTTTCTGAGGGCTGTCAGATAGAAAACAGCGCCATTGAAAAAATCAATCCCTCAGTTGCATACCGGGTTTATTCCAACATTTAATCATTACTGTTTTTCTCTCCGCAATACGGACATACTACCCACAACTTTTCCATCGGGCTGTAGCATTTCCGGCAAAGTGTCAATTTTTCCACAACTGATTTTATGGGGATTGTTGTTTTTACTGTATAGATATCTGGTATCTCCTTTAAAAAGCTCGATTCATTGCCCTTCTCGGTAATCAGGTAGAGTTTGTCCTGCGCGCGGGTGATAGCAACATAAAACAGACGTCGCTCCTCTTCAAGAAGCAGGTCGTGGTTTGCTTTGCGGATTACCTGAAAGATTCGGTCTTCCAGCCAGATATCGGGAAAGCCGCCATATCCGTCGGTCAAACCGAGAATAAAAACAACTTTTGCCTCCAGCCCCTTTGCTCCATGAATGGTTTTTGCCTGAATTCTGATATTTTCATCGCGGAAACGCTTATAGTAGTTGAAGTACATCTTACTTCTGCGGTAAAGGAAAAGGATATCGTCTCCTGAAACGCCTTCGTCCATTAGTTCGCGCACTGTATTCACGCAGAATTGGACATTCTCATCTTCGTTATTGCCTGTATAAACTACAATTTTATGTTCCGATTTTTTCGAAGCATGAATCTCCTTTTCAACCTTGAATTTATTGTGACTAATCACCTCATTGCTGGCGCCCACAATATGCTGGTGGCTCCGGTAATTGAGGTTCAGTTTGATGATTCTTGAATCGGGAAAATGTTTCTCAAATTCGATGATGTAACTCACATTCGATCCCCTGAAACCGTAAATACTCTGCCAGTCGTCGCCCACGCAGAAGAGTTGGGTTTGTTCAGTAAGCAGCGCCTTGATTAACTCAACCTGAAGATTGTTTACATCCTGAAATTCATCTACCAGAATGTACTTGTATTTTGTTCTGTACCTGTTGGCAATGTCCGGTTGATTCTGAAGCAGGAACATGCTTTCAGAGATCATGTCGTTGAAATCGAGATACGATTTATTGACACAATACTGCTTATATTTTTTCAGGATTGGGATTGCAAGCCGGTAGAAGTTACGTACCCGTTCATGCTGATCCTTCTCGGCATTCCTGAAAATCTCATAAGGATCGGTATTTTCCACCTTGATCATATCGGTGATTCGTATCGCCATCAGGATAAACTCCTTTACATCCTCATGATATCCATTGAACTCTTCTTTGTACGAAAGCGAAACAGTATGATGATAATCGGAAGGCAACCGGTTTTTTACGATTGTATCGAGGGTGTGGTTGAACAGCGCCGAATCTGTGGTCATGCTTTCATAAGTTTTCACCAGCAGAAAATTCCCTTTGTTGAACTGCTCTTCTTTATTGCGCGTTGAATAACTTTTATCGCTTACATGCTCAATGTAAAGATTTGCCGCCGGAATAAAAAAATCGGGATGAAAGGCAAAATCCTTCACATTCAGCAGTGGTTCATATTCGTAACGGATGCTGTGGCGGTAGAGCCAGTCGGCAATATACTGTTCCGATTTTGAACGAACTTTGGTTCCGTCGAGAGTTGTGTAATATCTGCCATCTCTAATCGCAGCCGTTTTCTGGTAATTGTCGAGATGGATTTTGGCGATAATATAATCGAGGACGTACCGTTTCAGGTCGAGCAGGTAGCTTGTATCTTCACAGGATTCGATAATCAGTTTGTGGAAAACCTCAAAAACGGTTTCCGGGGCAACATGTTTGTATAAATCGTCCTCCTCGTCGCGTTTTTCATCTCCAATGATCCTGAATTTATTGTCGAACTGGTTAACGCCGAAATTTCTTAAAACGTTGTAGCAAAAGCTGTGAAAAGTCCGGATGGTAAGCCCGTCAATCCATTTGAACTTCTTCTGAAACGCAATACGCTCACGTTCTTTATCCTTTTTGGTAAGATGTTTGTCGCCCAGAATTTTTTCGTACGGAATTGATTGATCCGTTGACAGTATCAACCGATCAATCATTTCGTTTGTCGCATTTTTTGTAAAAGTGATAGCGAGAATATTGGCAGGACTTTCGCCCTTCTCCTCAATCAGGTATATCAATTTCTGGAGCAGGGTTTTTGTTTTACCGGAGCCTGCGCCCGCAAGTACAAGCAGTCGCTTTTCATTGCTAACCACAGCTTCGGCTTGATTGACATTCAGAGCGGTAAGGTTGGTTTTAATCACTGTTATAATCTTTCCGCCAGTTTGGGCAACTTGTAAACAAATTCAAGATGGTTGCATTTTGCATTTAATACCTGAAGGAAAGCATTCAGCTTAAAAATTCCAAATCCCAGGTTCCAAACTCAAGGGAAAAACGAGAGAAAGTCATGATTTTAACAAGCATTGAAAGCAAGGATTGGGAATTTGGGACTTGGAATTTGCGATCAGAATGTTAAAATGATCGAACAGCGCGAACATAAGTAGTGATGAACTTATCATAGTAATATTGGTAGCCATCATAAAATGACTGGTACCACGAGTAGTTGGAGTCGTACTCAGAGGAACTCCAGTAATTGTTACCGGAAAAACTGCCAATTACTGTTTTTTGGAGGTAAATTTGGTTCAGTTCGTCCTTCGATGGTAAAAACCAGTCATCGTATCCGTTCAACACAAGGTCATTGCATTGCCGGGCGGCGATGTCAGCCGCTATACATCTGTTAACAATAGTTGATGTATTGAATTGTCCAACGCCAATAGCTGTAGGTTCGCTTCCTAAGGCAATTCCGTTACAGCCCCATTGCGCGTTGTTACTTTGGTCGGTTGCGGCGCAAATAAGCCCATGCTGACCAGTGCCATCAATATAAAATATTAAACCGCCTCCAAAACTCTGTCCAATCAGATATTTGTTGATTTCCATCTCATTTCCAAATGCTGTTCCAACACTATTCACAGCATAAGCGCGGAAATAAAAATGTGTGGTTGGGTTCAGGTTTGTAAGCGTACTTAAAAACTCTCCTGTTCTGCTTCCGTCAGTTGTATAGCTATTTGCAAGTGTCGGATTTGGGCTTGTACCCCAGCAAACCCCTGAGAGGGTAATCATGGCTCCTCCATCAGACACTACTACACCTCCGCTGTTGGCAGTGGTTGCAGTAAGGTTTGCAATTGGAGATGTTGTGACTGATGGGAGAATTGGATGCAGCAGGGTTGTAAAATTTATTTCATTGCCATATACAGTCCCAACGCTGTTTGTTGCATAAGACCTTAAGTAATATTGGGTATTTGCATTCAGGCTGTCGAGGTTGTTCACGAACATACCTGTTCCGGTTCCATTTATGGTTTTACTGTTTGCTATTGTCGGGTCAGGACTTGTACTCCAACATACTCCGCGGGCTGAAATATTCGCGCCGCCGTCAGAGGTTATCTTTCCTCCGCTTTTGGCTGTATTCAGGGTTATATAAATTGCCGGGTCTGTGGTAATAGTCGGTAAAACCGGCGAGGTGGTAAAGGTTTGCTCGTCGCCATACACAGTTCCCGAACCGTTTGTTGCATAAGCCCTCACATAGAAAAGTGTATTGCCTGCTAACCCTATCATATTGCTTGTAAAAACGCCGGTTCCGGTTCCATCGGCGCTATGGCTGCCCATAATTGTAGGTTTCGATGTTACACTCCAGCAAACGCCTCTCGATGTAACGTTTGCGCCTCCGCCAGGCGTTACATTTCCACCGCTCTTTGCCGAGGTTTGCGTAATATTTGCCACGGCAGTTGTTGTAATAGTTGGTAATGTAACGAAGGTGAACTCATATCCATAAGCCGTTCCAATGGAATTTACTGCATAAGCTCTTAAATAATATAAGGTGTTTGTTGTAAGTCCTGTAAGGTTGCTAACAAATTGTCCGAGACCGGTTCCGTTGGTAGTAGAATTGTTGGCGACTGTTGGGTTCGGGTTTGTGCCGATGCATATATCACGGAAAATGACTGAAGATCCTCCGTCAGATATGACGCCTCCTCCGCTTGTAGCCGAGTTTTGAGTAATGTTTGAAAGCGCCGAAGTTGTAACGGTTGGATAATTTGGATTTGCAACCATAATCATGCTATTTGATAAAGCGGGATTGCTTGTAACACAAGCGCGACTGGATGTAACAATACAAATCACGTTGTCGCCATTCCATGGTATATAAGAATAAGATGCGCTGTTTGTTCCAACGTTAACACCATTTATCAGCCACTGGTAAACAGGCGAGCTTCCTCCGTTTACAGAAGTTGAAGTAAAAGTAACTGGTGAACCCGGAGCGAAAGGATTCGCTGAGGAAACAATAGAATCGCCGACAGGCAGTACCGGATTCACTATCATTGTCACTGCGTTGGATGTTGCAGGATTTCCATTTAAACATTCAGCGTTTGAATTCAATAAACAAGTAACTACATCGTTGTTTGCCGGAATGTAAGAATAGTTAGCGTTTGTAGCGCCGCTAACATTCCTTCCATTTACTTTCCATAAATATGCGGGCGACGAACCTCCATTCGAAGGCGTCGCGGTATAAGTAACGCGGGAGCCTGCACAAACCGAATTAGCAGAAGCAACTATCGAAACGCCAATCGGAATTAATGGAAATACTTTCATTGTCAATGGGTTGGATGTAGCTGGATTTCCATTGACACATTGAGCGTTTGAAGTCAATAAACATGTAACTACATTATTGGTAGCCGGAATGTAAGTATAGGCAGCGTTAGTTGCCCCGCTAATATTCGTTCCATTTACTTTCCATTGATACGAAGGGTTTGTTCCGCCATTGACGGGAATAGCAGTGAAAGTAGCGGGAGTCCCTGAACATATCGGGTTTGCCGACGCTGTTATTGAGGAGCTTACAATTGTATATGAAGCGCAGGCGGTTGTAAAAATCATCTCATTACCGTAGGCAGTTCCAGCGCTGTTTGTTGCATAAGTTCGCACATAATAAATAGTGTTTGGGGTGAGATTTTTCAGATTACGAGAAAAAATACCTGTTGCTGAGCCATGCACTGTTTTGCTGCCAGCGGTTGTTGGGTTGTCGTGTAAACTCCAGCAAACTCCCCTTACCGTTAATAATGCACCACCATCTGAAGTAACATTTCCCTGAATCGTTGCAGTTGTCGAGGTGAGATTGCTAACGGCTATAGTAGTCACAGTAGGTAAAGTTGGAGGCAATGTTGACTGGTTTATAATGGTTGCCGAGGAATTTCCACAGGCAAAATATGCCCAAACGTACCTTGTATATGATGTATTACTCGTTAGCCCGGTTTCTGTTTTGGCAACTGCAGTACCCAAATCGGTTGCGGCGCTATAATCTTTAACTGTATTGAACTTATAACCTGTAGCGCCCCGAACTGTATTCCAGTTCCAGATTATCTGATTTTGAAATGGCGCATGGATACCGGCAACCGGATTTGCAGGCAGAGGTAAAAGATTTATTCCAAGGTACGACCCTAAACTTCTCCAACACTTTCCATAAGCAGAAACGAAAACAGCGCCATTTGAAGTTCCAAAATTAACAGTTATCGAGTTTGTGCCCTGTCCGTCGGTAATAGTAGCTCCAGGAGGGACTTTCCATGTATAACCAATGGCTCCCGATAATGCTGCAATTGAATAAGTTTCCCCAAAAGCATTCATGCATGGTCTAGCGTTTCCGCTTATTGAACCAGGCGAAGCAACCGTACCGGCATTGCCAACTGGAACCCAAGCGGCGCCATTATATAGTTGAATATCATTGCAATCAGTATTAAAGATTAAAAGACCCGTAGCCGGTGAAATAATTGCATCCCGCTTGGCGGTATTCATTTTTGGAGAAAGTAAACCATTGTTAGTGGATTTCATATCCAATCCCGACAAAGTGTCAGGTTTGTTGTTATTACTCTTTATTACAACTTGTCCAAATGAAATGACAGAAATACAACCGAGGATCATGATCAGCAAGCAAATTTTTTTCATTCTATCGAATAGTTTAATTGATATTGATTTCATTTTGAGCGTGTAAAACTATGACTTTTTTGCCATTTCCCAGAGCAAAAATTTGATTCGCCTTACAATAAATTTGCAATATGTTATATTCCTGATTATTACAATTGGGACTAATCCGAAAGGAAAAACACCATAAATAATCGGAAACGCCAATAATTCATAATTAATTCTGATTTTTTTGCCACTTTGCGCCTTCTCGTGAAAAATTCATCAATCATTTCGTGCCTCGGTCAGAAAAGATTAGACAGAAAAGATTGTTTTCATATTGCAGACTGCCTGGCGGCATAAATACTGCAAACGGGCAAAATATAACATTCTGATCGCAAATTCCAATCCCTCACCGGATTTGAATCCCTCGTCCCTCGTCTCACATTCCCAACTGATTCAGCAAAAACTCATAATCCACCAGCGTATTCTCAATCTGCTGCTTTGTGGCTTGCCCGGAACCGTGTCCAACATTATAATCAATAAAGAGAAGTACCGGGTTTATTTGTCCGGAATTGTTCTGAAGGGCGGCGGCGAATTTTTTTGCATGAAGCGGATCAACGCGACTGTCGTTGGCGCCAGTGCGGATGAGCATTGTGGGTACGTTCAATCCTTGCCGGATATGTTGATATGGTGAATACTGAAGCAGGTTGCGGAAGTCGGCTTCGTTGTCGGATGAGCCGTATTCGGGAATCCAGTACCGTGCGATTAGGAACTTATGGAAGCGGATCATATCAATCAGAGGTACCGCGCAAAGAATAGCTTTGTAGAGGTCGGGACGCTGAGTTGCAATGGCGCCCATAAGCAGCCCGCCGTTACTTCCACCGCGGGCGGCGATCTTCGAAGGATTCGTATATTTCTCGCTGATTACCCATTCGGCGCAGGCGTTGAAGTCGTCGAAGCAGTTCTGTTTCTTCATCAACATTCCGTCCTCATGCCACTTTTCACCGTATTCATCGCCGCCGCGGATACCTGGTTCAACTACAATGCCGCCACGGTTGATAAATGCGGCATAATAACCATAATAACCTGGCGCAATTCCCGACCGAAAACCACCGTAGCCGGTAATCAGCACAGGATTGGCGCCATTGGGTTTCATATCCTTGCGGTAAACGAAGTTACAAGGGATTCGGGTTCCATCTTTGGATGTATAAAATTTTACCTCCCCGGCGATGTTGGTCATGTCAATAGGCATTTTACGGGAATAATAGAGTCTCCATTTAAAATCTGAAGGTGAAGCAACAAACATTTTTCCCGGTGAAGTATATGTGCTCATGTAGATATACACCGAATCTTCATCACGGTCATAACTAACGTAGCTCACATTACCGATCTCAGGCAGTTCAAGTGGTTTGATCTTTTTTCCATCCCGGTCAAAGAGCGTTAACCTGCTCTGAATGTCTTTCTTGTCCTGAACAATAAACCGTCCGTCCTTAAGCGCCTCTACGTTTTCCAAAACGGTTTCGCCTTCGGGAATCAATACTTTCCAGCTTGCATATACGGGGTTCGACTTGTCGGCAACCATAAAACGATAGTTCGGGGCTTTGTCGTTTGTGAGGATGTATAGTTTGTCGCCGATCGCGTAAGGATATGCCTGCGCCTCTTTGGATTCATAAACCAGTTGTCCTTCTTCGGTTGAACCGGTCTTCTTCATGAAACATTTGTTCCCGTTAAAATCACCTTCGCCATAAAAAGTAACATCGCTGTAACGGTTATCGTAGATGTAAAAAGAGTTTTTTGCATCAGTTGTTGTGCCGATAAATTGCGCTTTTTCAGCCGGGTCGCCCACTTTCCATATATAGGTCTTCAGTGGGAGTTGTTTATCAACGTTTTCCTGGCTTCTTATTGTAAAATAACCATGTTGCTGGTCTTTGGTCCACTGAAAATTTGTAGTGTTTTCCATTGCAGGGTATTGGATTTTCCCATCGCGTGTACTTATGATGTATGTTGTGGTGATTTCGGCGCCGCTTTTCTGCACGCTTACGGCTGCCATTTCGCCATCGTAAGTATATTGTACGCCGGAGGTGGAGGTTTTCCCTGTGGTATCAAGTTTCACAGGATCCCAGATAAGAACTTTCTTCCCGTTGAGGATTGTATATATTGAGTATTGCTTGTCACCTTTCTTCTTTACCGTCTGGAAGACACGTTTTCCTTCCTTGTTCAATGGTCCTTCGTAGTCCATATCAATGAATGCGGAGATCTCCTCACGAAGACCGGGATGCTCTTTCTGCGTCGACTTCATGAATTGTAAACTGTAATCATGCTGGGCTTTGGTCCACTCGATCACTTTCGGGTTGGTCTTATCTTCGAGCCAGCGGTAGTTATCGGTCAGAAGTACGCCATGGAGAGTGTCAACAACGGGTTGTTTCTCCGTTGCGGGAGGAGTGAACTTTGTTTGCGAAAATCCCATAACCGGAAGGCATAAACAAATAATTGCAAAGAATTTTTTCATGGTCATTTTTTTTATAAACAGTTTTATTGAATTAACAGTCAAAGTTAATCAATGAAGGATCAAACGATAAAGAATTTCGACGAACCTCTATTTTCACTCGACCTGTATTTATTTCGTTTTTGTGATTATTACAAGTGTGGAAATATACAACAGGTGTAGAATTATTAAACAACGCATTTATCTATACTGATAAACTGTATGTTATACGGTTTTTTAAAAGGTAGTGTTTATTTATTCAACACTTCTAATGCTTAATTTTTATCATCACAATTTATAATAAGATGATAAACAAATAGATAGATTTAGATTTTTGCCTTTGGCATTGTTATTGATTACAATTCTTTATAAAATGAACTTCAAAATCCAAGGCCATGAAAACTAAAATTATTTCCCTCGTTGCGTTACTCATCTTTTTCTGTGTAAGTATTCTGAACAGTCAGGAAGCAACCACCAAAAACAATCCATCCTCTTCGGGCGCAATCAGTGTTTACTGTTCCCCCGAATTATATAATCTAACCACTATTTTGGCAAAAGAATATTCCAGATACTCGGCTGGACAAATAATTAACGTCGTTAAAACGGAGGATTCCAGAGTTGTCGCGTTGCCAGGCACAGGTGAAAATATATATCTGACGTCAAATGAGTTTCGCCCTGCAACAAATCAGGAAACTGTTTTTCAGATTGTTATTGGCAGGGAAATAATTGTGCCAGTTATCAGTTCGAAAAATCCTTTTCTTGCCGAAATTCTCAGGAAAGGTATTTCCCGTGAAGCTATAGCAAAGAGTTTGGAAACTTCCGGGACTATGAATTGGGGGTCGCTTTTGAAAAACGGACAGACTGCTCCGGTAAATTATTATATTCTTAATGATAATCCTACAAGATTGGGGGTAGCTGGTTTTCTCGAGACAAACAAATCGGCACTAACCGGGATGAAAAGTGAAAACAGGAATGACCTTATATCCGCTATTCAAAGCGACCCAAACGCTATATGTTTTTGCAGATTGACTGATATTCTTACGCCAAACACAGAAAATATGGCAGAGAACATTCAACTTCTCCCCATTGACAAGAATGGGAATGGAAAACTTGATTATATGGAGGATATCTACGCTAACATCGGAGATTTTTCAAGAGGCGTATGGATAGGAAAATACCCGAAAGCGCTGATTAGTAACATTTATTCGGTTACTAAGGCACAACCGGTCAATGAATCTGAAATTGCATTCCTGCGGTGGGTTCTGACATCGGGGCAAGTATTTCTGAAGAACAATGGATATAGCGACCTTGTGAGCAACGAAAGACAATCGCAGCTTGATAAATTAGTCGGACAGCCGATTTATGCTGAAACGCAAAAGGAGCCCAACTCAATTGCAAGTTTGATTCTCATACTTCTTGTTGTAATAATCGTTTTCAGTTTCACTATTGACATGATGATCAGGAGATACAAAATGAAGACAGCATCATTCGGGAATATGAGCTCCGGCCATTCTAAGGTATTTGACGAAAATAATGTTGTAATTCCAGGTGGACTTTATTTTGATAAAACCCATACCTGGGCATTCATGGACCAGAACGGAAGTGTAAAAATCGGTATTGATGACTTTTTACAACACATCACCGGTCCTATCACCCGTATCGAAATGAAGAAACAGGGCGACCGGATCAGAAAAGGGGAACAGCTTTGCTCCATTATCCAAAAGGGGAAACAACTGAATATTTACGCGCCTGTTTCTGGAATAATTAAAGCGCAAAATCAAGGGTTGATCATTAATTCCACTTTACTCAATCACGCTCCATATTCCGACGGATGGGTTTATCAGATAGAACCATCCAATTGGTTAAGGGAGATAGAATTTTTATCCATGGCCGATAGATATAAGACCTGGCTAAAAGGTGAATTTACTCGTCTGAAGGATTTCCTTGCTTTTTCGCTTCAGGTAAATACTGATGGGTTATTACCAGTAGCGCTTCAGGATGGCGGCGTTGTTAAAGACAATGTTCTGGCTGATTTCGGTCCGCAGGTTTGGGAAGATTTTCAGATGAAGTTTATGGATGTTTCGAAATAAAAAACTACTAATCTCTTAGGTCAAGTTGTAAATAAGTTTGGATATAGCAGGTATTATGAAGAATAATTTCACCCCTTCGGGGTTTAAAACGGGTCTTTCA
>JBAXRP010000046.1:0-22668 GCA_037131145.1 Bacteroidota bacterium | reverse complement strand
CTGTTGATTTCATCCGCCAACTGGTTTTTTATGTTTCGGATATCGTTGGCAATCTCGGTGAAATGCCATTCCGGATATTGAAACTTGTCCTTCATGGCATTAACCGCAGGTATCCAGCGGTTCTCCACAAACCATATTTTTTCCTCCTTGTCATTGTTGATGCCGCTGATCTCGATCATCAGGTTTTTGATTTCGCCGTCCCTGCCTTTGCACCTGGCGATGAAATCGGGGAAGTAATTCCTCTCATTTCCTTCTTTAACGTAAGGAACTGCAAATCCGAGGAACTGGTTTTTCACGTAACTGATCACCTGGGCCAGTTCTTCCAGCGCCTTGGCCGCAATTCCCTCCCAACCGCTGTCCATGACCACCCAATTGACGTGGCTTTTCCGGGTGGGATAAACCTCTTTGATGGTATTTCCATTCACATATTTGGTGCTGCCGAAGCGGTTGTAATAGTTGAATACGGGGCGGATATGTTCCGAAGTGTTGATGTGGGGATTAATGCCCCGTGCGATGTGGTCAACCAGTTTTTTTGGATCCTCGAAAAACAGGAGCCGCTTGTAACGCTGATCTTCGATGTTGAGCAAAACTACTTTTGTGTGGTACCAGTCGGTCACGATGGATTTCAGCTTGTTGAACTTCTGGAAATTGGGGTTTCCTTCATCATCGGAGAAGTGAAACTTTATCAATTCTTTGGTGAGCCGGAAAATGATCTCCTGGTCGCGTTTTTCAAGCACCGATTGAATCCTGATGCTTATCTCCTCCGGGGAAAAGGCGCTTGCCAGTTGTGTTTCAATGGGGGTGATATCTCCCCGGATCTCATAATTTTCAACTCCGCTGAAATCATATTTGATGGGACCATCGTAATTTTCAATCCGGTAACCCACCACGTTGGGGAATTCGATTTCCATCGTTTCCTGGCGTTCGGGCATGGCGACAATGCGGATCAAATCAACAGGAGGAGGAGGCGTTTCGGTTTTTCCTCCCTTGAACATTTTAAAGGGAACGCCAATGATATGGGCATACTCCGGAGGGAATTTATAGACGACAGTTTTACGTTTATCTTCCGTGGGATTTCCCTCTTTGTCGTAACCCTGGAGAAAATAGTTCATCCGGCGAAGGGCGCGCCCTGCAACCTGTTCGCATAACAGTTGCGACCCAAATGCCCGAAGTCCCATGATGTGCGTAACCGTATTGGCATCCCAGCCCTCGGTGAGCATGGAGACAGAAACCACGCAGCGGATGTGGGAGCCTAACCGGTTGGGCTTTCCCACGGTATTCACCACCTCCCTTAATATTTCAGCATCGGTGATTCTTTCAATGCTGCCTTGCCCATGAAGCCTCGCGTAGTCCTTTTTGAATTCTTCAATTTCCGATGAAAAAATTTTCTTGAAATCATCGTTGATCTGGTCGCTCTCCTCTAAGGCATCGCTATCTATCAACAAGGTTGGCGGCCTTTTCACCGGCTTTTTGGTTACCGGGTCATAATTGCTGAACAGATCCTTGGCTCCTGAAACGGTGATCAGGCGCTCATTCTCATCGAGGTACTCATATCCGGCAATATATTTATAAACTTCCTTGGAAACAGATGTATTGTTACAAACCAAAATGAAGACCGGCGGCGAAGAAAAAAGATTTGTTTTCTCTTCCTGATTTTTTCTGACGCCCTGATAATAATCGACATAGTGTCCATAAAATTGATCCAGCGCCGATTTCACGAGGGAAGGCAACCGCGGAGGCAGCTCTTTAACCTTTTGTCCCTCTTTGGCTGCTTCCGATTTTTGTTTTTTCTGGCCTTTCCGGGGCAACTCATCTTTTACATGATCATAAAGGTTTCTCAGGACTGGCATTGACAGTTCCTGCGTATTGTCGCTTTCGGGCAAAAACGGGATTTTTACCAACCCTGCTTCAATAGCCTCGATCAGTCCAAAGTCAATAACAACCCATGGAAAAAGACTATACGGCGGGTATCCGGAACCGGTCAGATAGTAAGGGGTTGCCGACAGATCGTAGATATTTTGAAGTTTGAACCGCCTGGAAAGTTCTTTTATGCCGGTAAACCAAACAGCGGCTCGTTGGTTTTCGTCGGCCTCTTCGTTGTCGGAGGTTTTCCCTTTTGATTTTGGCAGATAGCAATGATGTGCCTCGTCGTTCATCAGCAATAATCTTGTGCCGGATTTGAATTTGCTCAAAGTACGTTTGATCACCTGTGAAAAATCTTCCAAATTCCCGGTTTCTGATTTCCTGCCCTGAAGATCAACTTTTCCGTCGAAAGGGCTTCGCTTGTTTCCTTTCAGTGTTTTTGGTTCAAAGGTGTGATAGTTGGTGATGATCAAACGGGCGTTCAGGTTTTCCAACCGGTGTTCAAGTTTTTGGGGAACAAGCGCCCGGATGTGATAATAGTCTTGTATGTCGGCAGGATTCTTTGTTTTGGCGTCAACGAATAAAACCCCCAGCCGGTCTTTGATGGTGACGCCGGGGGTCACGATCAGAAAATAGTCGGCAAACCGTGTGTCGTTCCGGTATTCCTGTCTGTTGAAATAGTGATAGAGGATGAAACAAGCCATCACGACGGTTTTTCCTGAACCGGTTGCCATTTTGAAAGCGATCCGTGGCAATTGGTCAGATGCGTCAAAGCCGGCTGTTTTCTGACCTTCCCTGAGCTTATTCAGAATATTCTGGCCCGCGTTTGATTTTTCGGCGACCTCATTGAGCCACACGGCGGTTTCCACTGCTTCCCGCTGGGCGAAAAAGAGTTGTTGGGTGGCATGTCGTTCCGGGTTTACGAACCAAAAAAGGAGAAGTTCACGGGTAACCCTGGTCGTATTCGGATAGTTGTTGTTCTGCCATTTGCCTACCTCTTTGCGACAAAGGTTGATCAGATGGTTTCCATATTCTTCGGCAAAATCATTGATTTCCAAAAGATTTGCCTGCGGGTCTTTTTGCCTGGTTGGAATTGCCTGTCCTTCGCTGTCGGGGTCGAATACCCGTCGTCCCGGAATAATTCTTGTATAATCCAACGAACCTTTTTCAGCGCCGGTTGCGATGGTTGCATAGTGAAACCTGGGCTCGTCGTACGGGCTGTTCAGGATTGGATTTTCTGGGCTCATGGATGGAAAAAGTCCAAAGATAATCTTATTTCTATAATAGAAACACAACAGATGATTACCCTCTTGACCTCCTTCACCTTGCTTCTCTTACGCTATCTATATCTTTCTTGTTGTTAAACAAATAGACCAAGTAGATTCTTTGTCCGGACAATTCATAAAATATTGTTGTTTGCTTACTTAGGACTGCTTTTCTTAACCTTGGATTGTATTCAGAAACGGGAAAACAATTTGGGATTTGACAAGATCATACGCAACTGTTTGGCTAATTTGCGTTTGAAATTGTTTACTTCCTTTTGCGACCAATTTGTGGATAGATACTCCAATATGGACTCAAGATTAATTATTGCCTCATTCGACCAATAAATTTCAAAATCAGAGCCCATACTTCAACTTGATGTCCTTATGAGATATCACCCGACCATTTTTAATATCCTGCAAACCTCTTTCTATACCCGATTTTTGCTCAGCCGTCAGATCATTATACCAATCTTCATGAACATTGCAAGATTCTTTAACCACTTTGAGATAATCCAAAGTATCATCATCTTCTAGTTTGGTGAGCCATTCGATCAATTCGAGTTTTATTGCTTCGTGTCCCATAGTTGCAGATTTGTTTTAACAAAATTACGTGTTTATCCTTGAAATAGAGCGATGATATAAATAATTAACGTGACAACAGAAGATAAATATATTGAGATTTTCCTGGAACCAATTAGAAAATGTAAGAACTATAAGCCCAAATTTGGTGAAAGCCAAAATGAAGACGAGGTTTCGCTTTTTTGAAGTTCGTCAGGGTTACAAAAGCAAAGACAGTAAAAGGCAAAATGCCGATATTGATAATGCAACAGTAGCGTGGGAGAACAATTATTTGCCAGTTTTTGCAATTTTTTCGTCTCAAATTGATTCGGATATTGTTCTAAGATATCGTAACAACCGTTGTGGAGTATTGATCGGCTCAACTTCTTTTAATCCGAATATATAACTATTTTCATTCTCAAAAAGTATATTAGGTTTTGACCTTGCCGATTTCTTTGAAAGGAACTCAACCAATATTAAATTTGAAATAACATCCGTTCTTAAAACACTCTTAGATGCAGGCTGAACCGTTGCTTGACGTTGAGAAAAGAACCGCCTGAACTCTTCGACCAAAAAATTCCGAAATCAGAGCCCATACTTTAGCTTGATGACCTTCAGAAAGAATTCACCAATTCTCTGACACACTTAATGGCAACAGGAATAGCGCCAGCCACCTCCTTTGAAAGTTCCATCCCCATATCCTGATAATCCTTTACCGATATGGCTACCAGGTGTATTTTCGGCATGTTTCCCAGCAAACCTGCCGCATCGAGCATGTCTTTAAGCCCGATTTCATGGGCGCTCAATTGCTTGGGAAAGTCTTTGGCATATCGGGGATAAAGGATTCTCACATGGCCGGCTGGATGTTCATCCAGCGCTGCATCAACGATGATAATGGTTTTATAGGACTGAATATATCCGAGTAGATGAAACCCTCCGGTTCCGCCATCCATCAGATCGGCGCCCGGAATGCCGCCATCCTTTTCCATCCGGTTGACCACGTGGATACCCACGCCTTCGTCATTCATTAATATATTACCGATCCCTAAAATCAGGGTTTCATTCTGAGCTTCTTGCAAGTCTTAAAGGATTATTGGCGGATTTGTATAATTCCTGAATAGTAGGGGCCTGTCCAGGTTAAAGCGCTTATTGACACGTTATAGCTTGATTAGCGCCACCTGCCCCTTCCCTTTTTGGGGAAGGGGGTCGAGGGGAAGGGGCGCTGAGTTTGCGATGAAAAAAATCATTCTTTTTCCTTCTCATGCCTTTCAATCACATCTTCCTCAATAAACTTCCATCCGCCGATCATGGAGGAGGTAATCCCCCGGCGTTCAATGTAATCATGGTAGAAAACAAGATAAACATGAACCATGGCAAACAGGATAAAACCCCACATCAGGATATGGTGAATTTGCCTGACATGCATATCCCCTCCAAGAAATGGAACAATCCAGGCAAAGAGTTTCGGGAAAAACGAACTGCTCATAGCCGAATACATCCCAAATCCGGTAATAGACTGGAGCAAAAAGATCAGGAAGGTCATGAAGTAGATAAAAGCTGCCAGGTTGTTGTGACCGATTGAATCAATCTTCTTGTTGGTGACCTGTAAAACATCCACCATAATTATATCCTTGATTTCCATCCAGTGTTTTTTGGAGTAAGGAATGAAATGGTACCACCGGGAGAATTCATTTCCGACAAATCCCCAGTAAGTCCGGAAGACAAAATTGAAAAAGAAGAGGAATGCGCTGGAAAAATGAACGAACCTGACCGTACCGAACCAATAGTTGGCATAAGCTTCGGTACTTGTAGTAAAGGCGGGAGGATCGCCGATCAGATAACCGGTGATGCACAGTAAGACGATACAAAGTGCATTGATCCAATGATATAAACGAACGGGCATTTCCCATACATGCACTTCGCGCAAAGGAACGGATCGGTTTCTCATGGCTCAATAGGTTTTCATATCATGAATAGTAGTTCCATTTTCGTCGTATAAATGCACTGCACAAGCCAGGCAAGGGTCGAAAGAGTGAATGGTGCGGAGTACTTCCAGCGGGATTTTCGGGTCGGCAACAGGAGTTCCAAGCAACGATTCTTCAAAAGCTGAACGTTGTCCTTTGGCGTCGCGAGGGGAAGCATTCCAGGTTGTGGGCACAACCAATTGATAGTTTGCAATTTTTTCATCTTCGATAACAATGAAATGCGAAAGCGCGCCGCGGGGAGCTTCCACCATTCCGATACCTTTTGCCTTTTTGGGCCAGGATTCGGGTTCCCATTTGGCATTGTTCATTGTACGTGAATCTCCGTTTTTTATATTGGAGAGAAGTTGCTGATAAAACTCCAGCGCCCAGCCACACACCAGCTTGGTTTCGAGTCCTCTCGCAGCGGTGCGTCCCAAAGTTGAAAACAAAGCGGCTACAGGTACGTCTAACGCTTTCAGGGCTCCTTCGATCACCTCTTTGTAATCGGCGCGCCCGGATGCGTAACCAACAAGCATTCGCGACAACGGACCAACCTCCATCGGATGACCTTTCCAACGCGGAGTTTTCACCCAGCTATATTTTTGGGAAACATCGAGTTGGTCGTAAGGTGGCTTGGGTCCGGTATAATTGAATTTAGTCTCTCCATCCCAGGGATGTAGCCCGGTTTGATCGCCTTTGGAATACTCATACCAAGAATTGTTGATATATTCCTGAATCTGTTCAGGATCTTCAGGTTTCACTTCATGGATTTTACTCAGGTCGCGACCAAGTATAGCGCCGCGCGGCATTTTGAAACTCTCCGGGTTATTGTAACCGTTGGTTGGAAAATCGCCGAATGACAGATAATTTGTCAAGCCGCCGCCAATTGCTCCCCAATCTTTATAGAATGAGGCAACGGCAAGTAAATCGGGGATATAAACCTGATCTACAAAAACCTTTGCATCTTCAAACAGTTTGCCAATAAAAGCAAGTCGTTCTGCATTTACTGCATTTGCTTCATCAATATTTATGGAGCATGGAACGCCGCCGACGAGGTAATTTGGATGAGGATTTTTTCCGCCGAAAACAGTATGAACTTTCACAAGTTCCTTTTGCCATTCCAACGCTTCAAGATAATGGGCAACTGCGATAAGGTTTACTTCCGGTGGAAGTTTGTATGCCTTGTGCCCCCAGTATCCATTGGCAAAAATGCCCAACTGACCGCTATCAACGAAGTTTTTAAACTTTTTCTGGATATCGGTAAAATATCCCACAGAACTTTTAGGCCAGGGGGAAATGCTTTGGGCAATCCGCGAAGCTTCGGCAGGATTGGCTTTAAGCGCCGAAACTACATCTACCCAATCGAGAGCGTGCAACTGATAAAAATGAACCACATGGTCCTGGATATAAAGCGCGTTAGCCATAAGGTTGCGGATGAGTTCGGCATTTGGCGGCACAGAAATGCCAAGCGCGTTTTCCACAGTTCTGACGGAGGTTAGCGAGTGAGTTGAGGTACATACACCGCATACGCGGCCTACGAAAGCCCATGCATCGCGCGGGTCGCGACCTTTTAAAATGGTTTCGATGCCCCGCACCATAGTTCCGGCGCTGTATGCATCGGTGATTTTACCATCTTTAACTTCTATCTCAACCCGTAGATGTCCTTCAATACGGGTGATGGGGTCTATTACGATTCTTTCTGCCATGGCTATTATTCTTTCTTGGTTTCAACTGTTGAACCTGCTTCAGGCTCTTCATTTTTTATCTCTTTATGCTTGCGGAAGTTTGTAACAATGGCATGTCCGGCAATACCGACAGCCGTTGCAACTCCGAGACCCAGCCCGATCTTGTCGGCAGTGGTTTCAATACCGAAACCGGCTACTTCCGGGAGGTGCTGGTAGAATGGACCGTTATCCCAGAATCCGGCTTCGGCGCATCCGATACATGGGTGCCCCGACTGAATGGGATAACTCACGCTGTCGTTCCACTTAATAATTCCGCAGGAGTTATAGGTAACGGGACCTTTGCATCCCATTTTGTAGAGGCAATAACCCCGTTTGGCGCCTTCGTCGTCGAAAGATTCAACAAATAATCCGGCGTCGAAATTGGCGCGGCGGTAACAGGTATCGTGTACCCGGCGGGAATAAAAAGCCTTTGGGCGGTCTAAACCGTCAAGCTGCGGTATTCGGTCGAATGTAAGCAGATGAACAACCACGCCTGCCATCACATCGGCAATAGGCGGACATCCCTGTACATTGATCACCGGTTTACCGCTAATGACTTTGTGAACAGGTTTTGCTCCTGTTGGATTGGGGCTTGCAGCCTGAACACATCCGGCGGAGGCGCAGTTACCCCAGGCAACAACGGCTTTGCAATTCTTTACGGCTTCCTGAAGTATCTGAAGCGCGCTGCGCCCGCCGATACAGCAATAAGCTTCGTTTTCGGTCGGAATTGAACCTTCAACCATTACGATGTATTCTCCGGGATATTTCTGCATTACTGCCTTGTAAGCGTCTTCCGCTTGTACGCCTGAAGCTGCCATCAGGGTTTCCTGATAGTCGAGAGAAATTTTATTTAGCACAATATCCGCAACAATGGGATGAGATGCTCTGATGAAGGATTCGCTGCAACAGGTACACTCCTGGAAATGAAACCAGATGACCGGAAGCCTCGGTTTTGATTCAAGAGCTTTGACTATCTGTCCTACGCCGCTGGCTTCGAGCCCAAGGAAGGCCGCCATTGTAGTGCAAAATTTCAGGAAATCCCTGCGGGATATTCCCTTCCCTCTGACTTCCTCATAAAATGAAGGTATGTGTTTCTCCATAAAGCAATTGGTTTTAGAGATTAAATCTGGCATAAATATATACGAATTTGTTAATATGACAACTTTTTGATATTAATTTATACCAAATCTTAATAGGCGACGAGGAATCAAACTTCTTAAAACCAGTTTTTATTTTTGGACATTATACGGATTAGGAGACACATCAAAAAGCAGAATTTTCGCATCGCACAGTTTTGTTTTCAAGGTATTCAAATATCGGCAAAATTGAATTTGGGCAAAAGTTTGTTCCTTTTTAAACTTCTCGATAATTTTATGTAGATTTACAGAAACTTAATCGGATTTCAAAAATTGAAGCAGGTTTACTTCTTTTCGCTTCTCATACTGTTTCCCCTGTTTCTGTTCGGGCAAACTAATACCGATTTCTGGTTTGCAGCTCCGGAGGTAACTTCGGGGCACGGCGACCAGCCCATCTATTTACGACTAACCTCCTTCAACCAATCGGCAACCGTAACTGTTTCGGAACCTGCCAACACTTTAGCAAATTTCCCGCCCATAACCGTATATATTCCGGCAAATTCCACAGTTTCCGTTAACCTCACATCCAAAATTAGCCAGGTTGAATGTAAACCGCCAAATACGGTACTAAATCTCGGATTACATATTCATTCCAATGTTCCAATAACGGTATATTATGAAGTTGCCAATTATCTGAATCCTGAAATTTTCACTTTGAAAGGCAACAATGCACTTGGAACATCCTTTTTTATTCCGTCGCAAAGTGTTTTTTATAATGAACCAAACTTTAATCCCGACGCCTATAATTCATTTGATATCATTGCCTCAGAAGATAACACAACTGTCACTATAACGCCGAGAAAAGCCATAGTTGGTCACGCGGCGGGAACGCCGTTTACAGTCACGCTGAATCAGGGTCAGGTTTACAGCGCTCAGGCAGTCGGGCAGCAGGGAGTTGACCATTTGATGGGCTCGATTGTCACATCGGATAAACCTGTGTCAATTACCGTGAAAGATGATTCGGATCATATTTCGGGGCAACCTTGTTCAGATCTTACCGGCGATCAGATTGTGCCTGTTAATATTATCGGAACTGATTATATAGTTGTTCGCGGATTTACAAACACAGTGAACGATTGGGTGTTTGTAACTGCAACCGAAGATAATACTCAAGTGACCGTTAACGGAAGTGTGGCTGCAATTATCAACGCTGGCTATTCCTACAGTTTCAGTATGTCTTCGATCAATTTATGTTCTTCGGTTCAAACCAATAAACCCGCTTACCTTTGGCATCTTACCGGTTACGGTTGTGAAGCTGGATCGTCGCTTCTTCCCGCAATGGACTGTACAGGATCTACTCAGGTTGCCTTTACGCGAACAACATCATTTTCGTTTGAGATGATTGTTCTCACTAAGGTTGGCGCGCAAGGTTCCTTCACTCTCGACGGAAACTCTACTCTTGTCACTGCGGCAATGTTTTCGTCGGTGCCCGGAAATCCTGCATTTGTTTATGCCAGAATAAATTTTACCTCTACCTCGTTACCGGTTGGCGCCCATATTCTTACCAATTCGCAGGATATTTTCCACATGGGCGTTATCCATACTTATGATGCGGGTCAATCGGGATGCTCTTATGGTTATTTTTCCGACTTTGCCAGTCTGAACCTGGGGTCGGACAAGATAGTTTGTCCGGGAACTTCTGTAACTTTCGACGCCGGACCAAACCGGTTGAGCTATGCCTGGTTTTTTAATGGAAACCCATATTTAACAGGAGTTCAAACCATAACTGTCACCGCTCCGGGCTTATATTCTGTAACCGTAAATGACCATGGGTGTATTCTAACCGATGAGGTTCAACTGAATAATTACACCGCACCAAGTCCGGCGATTAGCGGGGTGACAAGTTTCTGCCAGGGCGTTTCGCAACAGCTTAGCGTTACCGCAACATTCAATTCATATCTCTGGAGTACGGGAGCCACTACTCAATCCATATCTGTTGTATCGAGCGGCGTTTACGGAGTAACAGTTACAGGAGCCAATGCCTGCACGGGAAGCGCATCGGTAACGGTAACGGTACATCCTCTGCCAACAGTTACGCTTTCACAGCCGGCATCCACCTGCTTAAACGTTGCGCCATATCTTCTTACCGGAGGCAGTCCTGCGGGAGGAGTTTACTCCGGACCCGGAGTTAATTCCGGAACAGGATTTTTCAATCCAGCTTCAGGATTAGGTCCGCACTTAATCACTTATACAATTACTGACGCTTACAATTGCGTAGGGTCAGATTCCAAGACCCTTACCGTAAACTCTTCGCCTTCGGTTCAGTTGGCGCCTCAGCCTTCTGTGTGTATATCGGTTGCGCCTTTTCCATTAACAGGAGGAGCGCCAGCGGGAGGAATTTATTCGGGGACGGGGGTAAATTCCGGAACAGGTTTTTTTACTCCTTCTTCCGGAGCGGGAGGTCATCTGATTACATATACTTTTACCGATGGAAACGGTTGCAGTGGAACAGCCTCAAAAATACTCACCGTTTACGCGCTTCCAGGCGTTCAGCTTACTGCTCAGTCTGCTGTGTGTATCTCGGAACCGCCATTTCCTCTGTCCGGCGGAACGCCTTTGGGAGGCGTCTATTCGGGTCCCGGAGTTAATTCTTTAACCGGCTATTTCACTCCCTCATCCGGCGCTGGCGCGCATCAGATTACTTATACTTATACCGATGGAAATGGTTGTACCAACTTTGCCATAAGAATACTTACCGTATTTCCACTTCCGGCGGTTCAACTGGCGCTGGAGGCTACGGTTTGTATATCTGATCCTCCTTTTCAATTATCCGGAGGGACGCCTGTGGGAGGAATTTATTCAGGCTCCGGCGTCAATTCTGTAACCGGTTTTTTCGATCCAGCCTCGGGATTAGGTCCACATTTAATAACCTATACATATTCTGACGCCGACGGTTGCACCAACGCCGCTTCTCAAACAATAACCGTAATAGTAACTCCTGTGGTCCAGCTTTCGGCGCAGGCTGCTGTTTGTATCTCTGATCCGCCTTTTCAATTGACCGGGGGAACGCCAACGGGAGGCATATATTCAGGGATCGGGGTTAATTCGCTGACTGGTTTTTTCGATCCTTCCTCCGGGGAAGGAACTCACACGATTACTTATACATTTTCCAATGCGGCAGGTTGTGGCGGTTCCGATTCTAAGGTTCTTACCGTAAACCCGCTTCCGGTTGTTGGGTTAGCCGAACTGGATTCAGTGTGCATCTCGGTTCCTCCTTTTCCTTTATCCGGAGGAACGCCTTCCGGAGGAATTTATTCAGGCGCCGGCGTTAATTCCCTGACTGGTTTTTTCGATCCTTCCGCAGGGGCGGGACTTTATACTATTACTTATAGCTTCGCTGATTTCAACGGTTGTATGAATACAGATTCCAAAACGTTAAACGTCAATCCGCTTCCCGTGGTTCAAATGTCGGGGCAGGATGGCGCTTGTATTTCGGCTTCACCTTTTTTGTTGACTTGCGGAACGCCGGTTGGAGGAGTTTATTCCGGCGCGGGAGTCAACTCTGCAACCGGCTATTTTGATCCATCCTCCGGCGCGGGGCAGCATTTGATTACATATTCTTTTACCGACGCCAATGGTTGCGCCAATACTTCCTCCAAAATACTTACCGTTTATACAATTCCGGTGATTGAGATGTTGGGACAGGATGCGGTGTGTATCTCCGATCCGCCTTTTCTTTTAACCTGCGGATCGCCGTCGGGGGGAATCTATTCCGGCGTTGGAGTCAACTCTTTAACCGGCTTTTTCGATCCATCTTCCGGCGCAGGCGCGCACACCATAACCTATTCCTACACCGATGCTAATGGCTGTTCAAATGCCAATTCCAAAATACTTACGGTCAACCTCCTTCCTGATGTTCAGATTGCCGCTCAGCCTGTTGTATGTATTTCGGTTCCACCTTTTCTTCTCAATGGAGGAACGCCGGTAGGAGGCGTCTATTCAGGCGCGGGAGTAAATTCAGTAACCGGTTTTTTCGATCCTTCCGCCGGGGCGGGGACGCACATCATCACATACACTTATGCTGATGCGAATGGCTGTTCTGCTACTGATTCCAAAACGCTTACCGTTAATCCCCTTCCTATTGTTCAGATTGCGGCGCAGCCTGTAGTATGTATTTCGGATCCACCTTTTCAATTGGAAGGCGGAATGCCTGCGGGAGGTTTCTATTCAGGAAACGGAGTAAATCCGATAACCGGTTTTTTCGATCCATCTTACGGGGCGGGGCAACAGGCGATTACTTATAACTACAGCAATTTCAACGGTTGCACAAACACAGCCACCGGCATATTAACCGTCAACCCTCTTCCAATAGTTCAGCTATCGGTTCTCGCTGATGTTTGTATCACCGATCCGGCTTTTCCTTTAAGCGGCGGAATACCCGAAGGCGGCGTTTGGTCGGGCGCTGGAGTAAACACGGCAACGGGTATGTTTAACCCATCATCCGGCGCGGGAGTTCATTTAATAAACTACGCTTATACCGATGCAAATCTATGCGTCAACTCAGCCGCGTCAAATATTACGGTAATTCCGCTGCCTTTGCCGTCAGGAACGGTGAGCGGACCAAACATTGTTTGTGAAGCGGCGCAGAATATCCAGTATATTCTGAATGGAGCCGATCCGCTTGCAACATCCTTCAACTGGGAGATAAACCCTGCTTCTGCCGGTATCATCAGCGGAAGCAATGCAAACCCTTCGGTTTCCCTAAACGCCGGATATATTGGCAATTTAAGTATCCGATTCCAGCCGGTAAGCAACTGTGGAGATGGCGCCTTCTCCGGTTATACTGCCATTACAGTTAACCCAAACCCGGTTGTCTCGCTTCAGTCGTGTAACGATCCCGTAACAACGAGAGGCGCGAAGCCATTCCAACTTAAAGGCGGCGTTCCGTTGGGCGGAGTTTACAGTATTGACGGTTTGGAACTTCCAACAGGCATTCTGGATCCTTCAACGCTGAACGTCAGTCCTCCCGATCACATAATTTCCTATACCTATACAAACCGCTTCAACTGCGTAAACAGCAAAACACAAGCGCTGAGGGTGATGGATGTTTCCGGTTTTATATGCAATTCCACACTTACCGATTTACGCGACCTGAAGACCTATCCGACATTTGCAATATTAATCGGAAACACTCACCGTTGCTGGATTTCGACTAATCTCAATTACGGCGCATTTATCGAAGGGAATATCGCGCAAACCGACAATTGCATGGTGGAGAAATACTGCGAAGGGAACGATTCTTCGAGGTGCGCCGAATCAGGCGGTTTCTATCAATGGGACGAACTTATGACCTATCTGCCTGCAACCAATGCTTCGGCTGAAGGCAGGCAGGGTTTATGCCCGCCCGAATGGCATGTTGCAACTGAATCGGAATGGGACGAGCTGTTAAACTTCCATTCGGGCGCCGGCATTGCTGGGTGGGCGCTTTTAGATCCTTACGAATCGTACGGTTTTCACGCAAAAACCAAGGGAGTTTTATATCAGAATAATATATGGAGTTTTATGCCGTCCGGATTTTCAGCCACTATTTTCTGGACATCAACCGTTAGTCCGTCCGATAGCAAAAGAATTTTCAGTCATGGACTAAATGATATTAATCCCAGCGTTTCGCAGTATTTCTCATTACGGAGCAATGCTTTACCTGTTCGTTGTGTCAAAGATTAAGCGCTCTCAAAAGTAATAATCACAATCATTTTTTCATCTCGAAAATCAGCGTTCCGCCTTTAATCAGCGCGGCATGGTCAATGAACGGCGTTTCCAGCTTTTTCCCATTCAGCGTTACCGACTTTACATAGATATTTTTTTCGGTTAAACCGTTGCCAATGATTTTCAGGATTTTTCCTCCGGGAAGGGCGATGGTCGCTTCAGCCACACACGGACTTCCAAGGGCGTAAGATGCGTTTCCGGGGCAAACCGGATAAAAGCCAAGCACACTGAAAATATACCAGGCGCTCATCTGCCCGCAATCGTCGTTGCCACATAACCCATCGGGCTTATTTCGATACATAGTATTCACGATCTGGTGAACTCGTTCCTGCGTTTTCCATGGTTTTGAAGTCCAGTTATAAAGGTAAGCAACATGATGGCTTGGTTCGTTGCCATGCACATAATTGCCGATAAGTCCGTCGCGAGTGATATCCTCAGTTTCGGCAAAATATTTATCGTCGAGGCGCATCGTAAAAAGCGAATCGAGCCTGCGTATAAAGGGTTTTTCACCGCCCATCATGGCGATATAATTCGCGACGTCATGCGGTACAAAAAACGAATAATTCCATGAATTTCCCTCGATGAAACCCTGTCCGTTAGCGCTGAGCGGATCGAATGGAGATTTCCAGTCGCCATTCGATTTTCTGGCGCGGATAAATCCTGTGGAGAGATCGAAAAGATTGCGGTAATTCAACGAACGCCTCTGAAAAACCGGCAATGCTTCCGAAGCCTGTTTTTTCAAATCCATTGGAGCCTCCTTTGAATCGAGAATGGCTTGCGCAAACCGGGCGATGGTATAATCATCGTAGGCATATTCCAGAGTTACCGACGCTGAATTATTAGATTTATCATCAGGAACATATCCAAACTTCATGTAATCGCCGATACCGTCGTAGTATTTGTTGGTTGCAGTGGCAATGCAGGCATCGAAGGTTTTTTTAACGTCAAAACCTCTGATTCCCTTAATATATGCATCGGCAATAACCGGAACTGCATGGTAACCGATCATGCACCAGTTTTCGTTTCCATGATGCGACCAAACAGGCAACATCTGTTCGGGACTTTGCTAAAAATGAGCTAACATTGAGTTAATCATGTCGGCGGTGCGTCCCGGATAAAGAAGGGTAATCAGAGGATGTTCGGCGCGATAGGTATCCCAGAGTGAAAAAGTTGTGTAGTTGGTAAAACCTTCCGCCTGATGTATTTCCTGATCAATGCCGCGGTATTTGCCATCAACATCGGTATAAATTACCGGTGATTGCAAAACGTGGTAAAGCGCGGTGTAGAAATTGATTTTTCGTTCATCTGAGGCTGCGATCCGGATTCGGCTGAGTTCCTGTTCCCAATCAGCGAGCGCTTCGACCCTGGTCTTGTCAAAATCCTGATGAGGAATTTCAGTCATAAGATTTATTAAGGCGCCTTCGGCGCTTACTGATGAAAGCCCCATTTTGACTAGGATCTTTTCGCCGGCTTTTGTTGAAAAATCGAAATGAGCCCTGATCTTTTTTCCCGCCATCTCCGGGAAATTCTCCAGTTGATTGAACCTGCGCCAGAATCCACGGTAAACCAATGGCTCGTCGTTAGTCAATCCATAAGTTTTAAAGGGTTTGGAGAATACCATGGCAAAGTAAATGTACCTCGAACGCGCCCATCCGCGGGTGATTCGGTAGCCGGTTACGAGTGTGTCGTTCACAACTCTCACGGATGCCCAGGTTATTTTGCCTTCATAATTGTAAATGCCATGAATCATATCGAGAATGATGTGTGCGCTATCGCTCTCCGGGAAGGTATATCTGTGAAAACCTGCCCGCGCGGTAGCGGTAAGTTCTGCCTCTACATCGGGGTCGTCGAGATGAACGCGGTAATATCCGGGCGACGCTTTCTCTGTTTCTTTTCGGAATCGCGAGCGGTAACCATTTTCGGGATGATCAGCCGTTCCCGGGTTTAACTGAAGTTTCCCTACTGTTGGCATGATCAGAAAATCGCCCAGATCGGAATGTCCTGTGCCGTTGAAATGTGTGTGGCTGAAACCGACTATGGTTTTATCGAGGTACTGATAACCGGCGCAGTAGCGATAAACCGGCGGATTGTATTTGCCGTCCTTTTCATATTGAATTGTATCAGTATCGGGGCTCAATTGCACAAATCCGAAAGGAATACAGGCGCCGGGAAAGGTGTGCCCCATTTCCTGCGTACCGATGAAAGGATTGACATACCCTGTAAGCGGTGCGGAGGTAAGAGCAGGATTTGTCATTTTTCCGGATTGAGAGAATCCGGGAATGGACGAAATGAAGGCGACGGAAATGCAGGTCAACCACGTGAAAACTATGTTTACTCGACAACTATTTCTCAAATCCATCCTGATAATTTATAATAAAGCAGCGCAATCCATTCCCTTATAATAAGCGCTTCATAATGAAGTTGCGACCAGAACTGGTATCGCAACGTGATGTTGTTGCCCAGGTTAAGAAAAAAATTCCTGTCGCCCGGTTTTATGATGTTGAAGGAAAGATCGCCTTCTACATCTTTTTCAAAAGCAGGTAAACCATCAACTTTGAGAAAACCGGCTTTTTTAAAAGTAAGAACAGCGCGGTAAAGATGTTCCGGGGATGTGACGATCACGAGGGACGAGGGGCGAGGGGCGAGGGGCGAGGGACGAATTTGTTCGATATTCGATATTCTTTTAAAGATGTTTACTGCCTGAGCTCTGGTGTTGGTTCCTGAATCTTCAAACATGATGCGGCTGGGGGCGATTCCGCGAAGAATAAGTTCGTCTTTCATGCCATTTATTGAACTTGCTTTTTCGCAGGTATCGCCGGGAAGGGCGATTATGATTTGCGCTCTCGTGAAGTGATTTGCCACTTTTGCAGCATACCAACATCGCATAAGTCCCGATTCACTCGGCATCCCGGATCCTCCCATCACTATTATGAAATCGGGTGGACGATGAATGCCTGCTTTTTTAATTCCCAGTCCATACCATATCCAGAATGGGGCTGAGGTAAACGCCAGGATTATCATCACCAGCGCGATGATCCCGATCATCACACATCCAATCCTGATCGCTCCGAACAGTTTTTTCACGCGTTACCAAAATATTGCTCCAGCGGAGCAAAGTTATTTCGCAATTTTTTCTTTCACTATGGATGAAATCCGCTCAACAGGAATCCGCTCCTGAAGCATGGTGTCGCGGTCGCGGATGGTTACAGTGTTGTCCTCGAGCGTCTGATGATCTATGGTGATGCAATAAGGGGTGCCGAGCGCATCCATACGGCGGTAGCGGCGGCCTATGGTATCCTTTTCCTCGTAATAGCAACGATAATCGTACTTCATTACATCCATGATTTCGCGCGCCTTTTCCGACAGTCCATCCTTTTTGGTGAGTGGAAGGATGGCAAGTTTAACCGGC
The DNA here is from genome assembly GCA_037131145.1 of Bacteroidota bacterium. GTDB lineage: Bacteria > Bacteroidota > Bacteroidia > Bacteroidales > FEN-979 > CAIVAT01. Next base: position 5,043 of record JBAXRP010000046.1, on the reverse strand, counting down.
GCAAGTTTTGCCGGAATGCTGAGTACCACACGTTCGCTGCCGTCTTCGAGTTTCTCTTCACGGTAGGCATGGCTAAGGATGGCAAGGAAAGTGCGGTCGAGACCGATGGAAGTTTCCACGACATAAGGCACATAACTTTCGTTGGCTTCGGTATCGAAATACTGGAGCTTTTTACCCGAAAACTGTTGATGGGCGGTCAGGTCAAAATCGGTGCGGCTGTGAATTCCTTCCAGTTCTTTGAAACCGATAGGAAATTCAAATTCAATATCGGCGGCGGCATTGGCGTAATGTGCAAGTTTTTCATGGTTGTGGAAGCGATATTTCGAGGTGGGAATCCCAAGGGAAAGATGCCATTTCATGCGTTCTTCCTTCCAGAATTCATACCATTGAAGCTCTTCGCCGGGTTTCACAAAATATTGCATCTCCATTTGTTCAAATTCTCTCATACGAAACAAAAATTGTCGCGCCACAATCTCATTGCGGAAAGCTTTCCCAATCTGGGCAATTCCAAAGGGGATTTTCATGCGCGCAGTTTTCTGCACATTCAGGAAATTGACGAAGATGCCCTGGGCAGTCTCAGGACGAAGATAGATAGCCGAGGCGTCCTCGTTAACCGATCCCATCTGTGTCGAAAACATAAGGTTGAACTGCCTCACCTCTGTCCAGTTTTTCGTTCCGCTAATAGGGCAAACAATTCCTGATTCTTCTATTAACAGTTTGACGTCGGCGAGATCGTCCTTCCCTAATGAAGAATAAAACCGGGTTTTTATGGCGTCAATTTTATCCTGATATTCTTTTACGCGGGGGTTGGTTTCACGGTACATTTTTTCATCAAATGACTCACCAAAACGGCTCCGGGCTTTATCAACTTCTTTCTGGATTTTATCCTCGATTTTCTGAAGATGATCTTCAACAAGAACATCGGCGCGGTAACGTTTTTTGGAATCCCGGTTATCAATCATCGGGTCGCTGAAAGCGTCCACATGACCGGAAGCCTTCCAAACAGTGGGGTGCATGAAGATTGCACAGTCGAGACCCACGATATTCTCATGGTATTGGGTCATCCATTTCCACCAGTATTCCTTGATATTGTTTTTGAGTTCAACGCCAAAAGGACCGTAATCATAAACGGCGCTTAAACCATCATAAATTTCACTGGATGGAAATACAAAGCCATACTCCTTGGCATGGGATATAATTTTCTTAAAGAGGTCTTCGTTGTTAGCCATAATTCATCAGTTTTTTCGCCACAAAGGTAGGGAAATTAAAAAACCGGAAAACGGGGCAATCTGAAAACGAAGTTTAACCAAATCAGTGTAAGATGTGGACGGAATAAAATTGCTTATCTTTGAAAAAAAACCAATGTTTGATCAGGAAAAATTAATCGGGTAGTGGATTAATAGTTCCGATAAAGACGACAAACCCATGATGGATCTTTTTGCAACAAAGAACTATCATTGGGCTTTATTCATTGGGCATCTGATCATTGAAAAATTACTAAAAGCATTGTTTATTAAACAGATGAAAGAAATGCCTCCGTTGATTCATGATCTACGGAGGATCGCGGAAAAAGCCGGAATTGCGGTTGATGAAGAACACAAGATTATCCTCGACACAATTACGCGATTTAACATCAATCAAGATATGATGATTACAAGCAGACTTTTTATGCCTTATGCAGTAAGGAATTTACCGCGGAATGGATTGGAAAAATTGAAGAAATCAGACAATGGATAAGGAAACAGCTATAAGGATTAGCAAGGATTACATAGAGAAAGTAAAAAACAACAACATTGTTTACTCACAGGCATGGATGTTTGGTTCGTGGGCAAAAGGAATTGGTCGCAATGACAGTGATATTGACCTTGCCATCGTTTTGCCCGGAAATTTGAACAATTTTGATCTGGAGGTCAAACTAATGACCCTCAGAACCGGGGAGGAAACCATGATTGAGCCCCATCCCATTAATCTTGACGATTTTAACCAGAGCAACCCTTTTACCCAACAGATTATCACCGGAGGGTTCCGAATAGATATGTGACCTCACCGCAAACTAAAGTATTGTTTGCGAATCCATTTTGGGTAAATCAGCGATAATCAGCATATTCAAAATATGAGGTCAGGAAGTTTGAAATTTGCCGTGACCACGTGATGAAAAAACTCATGATTGATTTTTACAAAAAACGTGTTTTTATATCAAACCAATTATCAACTTAGGTGGCAATTGATAAATAGATAGCTATTGGGCTTTATCCCAAAATGTTGCATTTTTTGAAAAATTTCTTTTATTCACCCTTAAATTTTACCCTACAAAATAACGATTACTGTTATTGACCGCCACATTTATTGTTGTGATGCAGCTCATGGCGCAGGTGAGCATCAATTCTGATGGTTCGCAACCCGATTCTTCGGCGATGCTCGAAGTAAAATCAACTGCCAAAGGGTTTTTGCCGCCGAGGATGACTGCCGAACAGATGAACAACATCATTTCACCTCGCGAAGGACTTCTTGTTTACAACATCTCGGTTAACTCTTTGTATTGGTTTGACGGATCAACATGGAAGCGGTTCAATGAATTCAGCTATACTGAAACCGATCCAATATTTGGCGCTCATCCTGCCAGTGGAATTACTTCCGGTAAAATTACCAACTGGAACACAGCCTACGCGAACCGCCTGATTTCAGCAACCGGCTCTGCGCCGTTAACCTTGACTTTGTCAAATAATCAACTGTCTGGTTCAATCGCCGCAGCGAATTCTACAATCAACGGCTATCTGAAATCAACCGATTGGAATACCTTCAACAATAAACAAAATGCCTTCACTTTTGGGAACGTTTTATCCGCTGATATGTCCATCACCGGCGGCAGCGGCGCGGAAATTGGTGGCGGATTGAACCTGACAATCACCAAAGGCGCCATTGCCGAAACCACTTCCACGGTGTTGACTATCGCCGGCGGAACAAATGCAGCGCTTGGAACGGGAACAAGTATCCAGGTAAAACAGGCTAATGGCAGCCATTCGGGATTTCTGGGCAGTTCCGATTGGAACAGCTTTAACAATAAGGTCAGCAGCCAGTGGACATCGAATAGGACAAAACTTCATTATAATTCGGGCAATGTTGGAATTGGAACAACTGATCCCAATTCTTCTGCTGCACTTGAAGTGAAAAGCGCTTCGCAGGGATTTTTGCCGCCACGGATGACAATGGCACAACGCGATGCAATTACTTCTGCCGTGGATGTCCTAATGGTTTTCTGCCTCGACCAGGATAATGATTTGCAAGGTGTTTCCACTTTCAAATGGTACCGTGCTGTTAGGCTGCATTAATTTGAAATAATAGTTGCACAGAAGACAAAATATACTTATCTTTGGCGTTAGTATCGTAATTCGGAATCATGATTCAATCATTCAAGTCCAAGGAAACTGAAAAAATTTGGGATGGTATAAGGTCAACAAAGCTGCCAAACGAGATTCAGCAAATAACAAGACGAAAGTTAAGAATGTTGAACAGCTCAGTTTCTGTGGCTGATTTGAGAATCCCTCCTTCCAACAGATTAGAAAAGTTGTCTGGAGACTTGAAGGATTATTACAGCATCCGAATAAATGATCAATGCAGAATCATCTTCAAATGGAAGGATGGTCATTCTTTTGAAGTTGAAGTTATTGATTATCACTAAAGTTCAAATGAGTATGGAAAAATTAGAAAACATTCACCCGGGGGAAGTTTTGCTGGAGGAATTCTTGAAACCTCTTAATATATCTGCTTATCGTTTGTCAATGGATGTAAAAATACCACAAACAAGGATTAGCGAGATAATTAAGGGGAGGAGGCGGATTACCGCTGATACGGCTTTAAGGTTGAGTAATTATTTTGGTAATTCAGCTAAATTCTGGTTGGGTCTTCAGGATGATTATGATATTGAAGAGGCATTGATTGAAAAGATTGAGGAGTTTAAGTCGATCAAGAGAATAAAAATATGAGTATCGGGTGTTATACCTAAAATTCGTTTTTATAGCTGACACAGGCAATTAGTAGCCTGTCAAATAGTTTTTCCCCAAAGTATCTTCTATTGTACTTATAAAAAAACTCATTGAGATAACCTTGTAAATACTCTGGTTTCACATCATAGTGGATATCCAGCAATAGTCGTTTTGCATTGCTAATAGCCAAATGCACCCATGGCAGCATTTCGCTAACCTTGTCTTTTGGAATTACCACTGGCTTATGCTCCTTGACAACATCCTTCAACTTGACATAAGAGGTTGAGTGATCACTATCAATAACTGCATCTTTGGAAACCTTGGCACCCACCTTCTCGGTCAGTGTTTTTGCTTTTAAATCTTCAATAACCAACATATTAAGATGCCCCACTTTTCGTGGCTTGCCCTTTTTTGTTGTTTTGCCTTCCATCGGTACACTTTCAACCATCACTAAAACCGTGCTCTTTTTTTGACTTCCCCTGCCAGGTTTTAGAGGCTTATCTTTTTCCTCCTCTGTTTTCATGGTCGTAAAGAACCCCTCGTCCAACTCTATCACTCCTGACAACTCATATTCACCATCTCTCCTGCCCATCACTTCTCTCAGTTTATGAGGCATCTCCCAAATCGGCTCATAAAAACCATGCCCAAGTTGGCGCTGAAGTTCCAGTGCCGAGAAACTTTTTTTCGTTGAGGCTAAAAGATGTATGGCAATGAACCAATATCGAAACGGCAGTTTTGATCCATGCATCACGGTCCCACTTCTTAATGTGGTGCGTTTCCCACAACTCTTACATTCGTACTGCCACTTGTCTTTTTTCCAATATTGCTCTTTGCAACCACATACAGAACAAGTAACGCCTACCTTATCCCTAACCTCCTTGTACTTCAATTGGCAACTTTCCTCATCGGGGAATTGCTCAATGAAATTTAGCAAATTCATTGTCCTCCAATTTTTCTGACCGACAGATGTAAATATTTTTCTTTAGGTATAATACCCGATACTCATATAAATTGAAGATGCTCGTTCCAAAAGACCGTGCCCCGGTTGAATCCGAATTAT
>JBAXRP010000045.1:0-22677 GCA_037131145.1 Bacteroidota bacterium | reverse complement strand
ATTCCGATTTTCTTTCCAATTAATCCAGACATTTCTTACGTTTCTTGCGTTTTTAACTTTTCTTGTCTATCTTCGATCAAACCTTGATTTCCACTTCAACGCCGCTGGGCAATTCGAGTTTCATCAAAGCGTCAATGGTTTTCGATGTTGTGCTGTAAATATCGAGTAACCGCTTATAGGTGCAGAGTTGGAATTGCTCACGCGACTTTTTATTCACGAAGGTTGCCCGCAGCACCGTGAAGATCTTTTTATCCGTGGGTAAAGGAATGGGTCCACTAACGACGGCTCCCGTTACCTTAACGGTTTTTACGATCTTTTCTGCTGATTTATCAACCAGGTTGTAATCGTAAGACTTAAGTTTTATTCTAATTCTCTGGCTCATATCAAAGATTAATAGGCGGGAACATATCCCCTGATTTTATATAATACTTCATCCTGAATCTCTTTCGGGGTGTTGTCATACTTCAAAAACTCCAACATTTCTGTAGCTCTGCCGGAAGTCAAACTCCTAAGCGTAGTCACATATCCAAACATTTCAGCAAGAGGAACCCGTCCTCGAATTACCTGGTTTCCAATCCGTGATTCTACATCTGCAACCTGTCCTCTGCGTTTTGTAATATCACCGGTAACTTCACCCATATATTCACTCGGAGTAATAACTTCAAATTTCATTATTGGCTCCATTATCACTGCCTTTGCTTTTCTGCTTGCTTCGCGAAATGCAATACCGGCAGCAATCTGAAACGATAACGCGTCTGAATCAACGGAATGAAATGAGCCGTCGATAAGCCGCACCTTTACACTTTCGATCGGGAAACCAATAATAGGACCATTCGTAATTGCTGCTTTAAGTCCTTTTTCAATAGAAGGAATAAATTCTTTAGGAATATTACCGCCTTTAATATCATTGATAAACTGCAATCCTTTAATGCCTGCATCGGCAGGACCAACCTCAATCACCAGATCGGCAAACCGCCCTTTTCCGCCAGTCTGCTTTTTGTAAACCTCGTGATGCATCACAGTATTAACAATTGCTTCTTTATATGCGACCTGAGGATTTCCTCGATTCACTTCAATATTAAATTCACGACGAATACGATCAGCGATTATATCGAGATGCAACTCGCCCATTCCGCTAATCAGCGTCTGACCGGTTTCATTGTCAACCCGAACCTGGAAAGTTGGATCCTCTTCGGCAAGTTTATTCAACGCAATAGAAAGTTTGTCAAAATCATCCTGAGTTTTTGGCTCAACAGCCATGTTTATAACAGGTTCTGGAAATGACATTGACATTAAAACCAGCGGATGTTTCAGATCGCACAGCGTATCGCCGGTTCGGATATCCTTAAAACCAACTGCTGCGCCAATTTCGCCGGCTTCAATATGTTTCAGCGGATTTTGTTTGTTGGCGTGCATAAGCATAATACGCAGCAAACGCTCTTTTTTATCTGTCCTACTGTTTAAAACCACACCGCCTGCTTCGAGGCTTCCTGAATAAACTCTGAAGAAAGCAATTCTACCAACAAATGGATCAGTGGCAATTTTAAAGGCAAGCGCGGTAAAAGGCTCGTTAGGATCGGGATGACGCGCTTCTTCCTTTTCAGTAAATGGATTTATGCCAATCACAGCAGGCATATCATAAGGCGATGGCAAAAATTTTGCTACCGCATCAATTAACAGTTGAACGCCTTTATTCTTAAATGAAGCGCCGCAAACTACCGGCGTTATTCTTCCCTGAATGGTGGCTTTGCGTATTTCAGCAATTATTTCTGTTTCTGTAATAGAATCGGGATTCTCAATAAATTTATGAAAAAGTTCGTCGCTTTCTTCGGCAACTCCTTCTATTAATTTCATACGGTACTCATGCGCCAGTTCACTAATATCTTCCGGAATCGGAATTTCAAAGAAATCACGTCCAAAAGTACTTTCATCCCAAGAATAAGCTTTGTTGGAGATCAGATCGACAATTCCGGTAAATTCATCTTCGGCGCCTATTGGTAATTGAACCGGGACGGGTTTTGCGCCAAGTTTTTCAGAAATCTGACCAACAACGTGCATAAAATCTGCTCCCGTGCGATCCATTTTGTTGATATAACAAATGCGGGGAACATTGTATTTATCAGCCTGTCTCCAAACAGTTTCCGATTGTGGTTCAACGCCGCCAACTGCGCAGAAAATAGCGACAGCGCCATCAAGAACCCGCAGGGAACGTTCAACCTCAACGGTAAAATCAACGTGACCAGGGGTATCAATCAGGTTTATTCTGTAATTCTCCTTATTGTAATCCCAGTAAACAGTTGTAGCGGCTGAAGTAATCGTGATACCGCGTTCCTGTTCCTGAACCATCCAGTCCATTGTAGCAGCGCCGTCATGAACCTCTCCAAGTTTATAATTGATACCGGTATAATACAAGATTCGCTCAGTAGTCGTGGTTTTACCCGCGTCAATGTGCGCCATAATGCCGATGTTTCTTGTATTTTCTAATTTTCCGGTCATTTCGATCTGTTCAAAAGCGCCGCAGCGTCTTTTACCTGTTGGTTATTTAAAAACGGAAATGGCTGAAAGCTTTGTTGGCTTCTGCCATTCTATGAGTATCTTCTTTACGTTTATAAGCGGCGCCTTCTTCTTTATAGGCGGCCAGAATTTCGGAAGCAAGTTTTTGTCCGAAACTTTTTTCGTGCCGTTTGCGGGCATAATTCACCAATGATTTCATCCCAATAGAACTCTTTCTACCGGCTCTGATTTCAGATGGAATCTGAAATGTGGCGCCACCGATACGACGACTCCGAACCTCAACCGAAGGAGTTACGTTTGCAAGAGCTTTCTTGAAAACTTCAAGTCCATCTTCTTTTGACTTTTCAGTAACTGTTGCAATAGCTTCGTAAAACAGATCATAAGCGATATTTTTCTTACCAGCAAGCATAATGTTGTTTACAAATTTTGTAACCAGCATATCGCTGAATTTTGGATCAGGAAGAATCGGTCTTTTCTTTGGTTTTGACTTTCTCATGGGTATTTATTGTTGTTCAAAGAGACGCATCGCAATACGTCTTTACATTATTATGCTTTCTTTGCTTTTGGACGTTTTGCGCCATATTTGCTTCTCCGTTGCTTCCGTCCTTCAACGCCAGAGGTATCCAAAGCGCCGCGGATGATATGATAACGCACGCCGGGTAAATCTTTCACGCGACCACCCCGAATCATTACAATAGAGTGCTCCTGTAAGTTATGTCCTTCGCCAGGAATATAGGCGTTTACTTCCTTACCGTTTGTGAGACGAACCCTCGCTACCTTACGCATTGCTGAATTTGGCTTTTTCGGCGTAGTGGTGTAAACACGAACACAAACGCCACGCCGCTGCGGACAAGAATCCAATGCAGGAGACTTACTTTTATCAACTAATTTCTTTCTTCCGTTACGAACCAGTTGCGAAATCGTAGGCATATCATTGATTTTATGAAACTTATTAACTTTTTCCCTCAAAACGGGAGTGCAAAGGTACATTTTAATTTTACTTCACCAACATTTGCAACTAATATTTGCATAAGGTTGTAGAAATAATACTGAATTATCTGACTGGAAAAATTAAGGAAGGCTCTAAATCGTGCGAGACTTTCTACCGCAATCAATAGCTTGAGTGCGATTGAAACCTATAGTTGTCTCACTTTATCAGGTTTCCTTGCCGGTTCCGGCATTTAATTCAAACGAAAACAAATAAGGGTTTTCGAGGGCGCAAATGTAGAAATTATTTCATTCCAAACAAAAAAAAGTGAAAAAAAATTTTTATTCTCATTTATTTCTGATAATCATCACAGTACCATACTTATCTGGTATAAAAACCAGCGACTCGGGAATAGTCTGGATAAATTCATCAACAGCCTGAATAATCCCAGACCACTTGATATTATAGTCGTGGACCAAAATTACGCCACCCGGAGATAACCTCTGATAAAAAAATTCCAGCCCTGCCCGCGTAGGATTATAAAGGTCGGCGTCAATATTTACCAATGCAACCGGTTCATTAAAATCGAATGTTGATTCGGGAAAATATCCGGGATGGATTTTTATATGATGTTGACCGCCGATCCGTTCAACAACAGCCTTAATGCTGGTATCGGCAAAATGATTCGGTGTATAGGTGGCGGCTTCTCCGGCTTCCATACTGAGATCGGATGCGCGAAAACCGGTGAAGGTGTCGAAAAGATGAAAATCGCGGTTAATGTCCATCTGATGAATAATTTCAGCGCTTTCACCCTGATATACGCCAAGTTCAACAAAAACCCCGGGAACTTTGTCATGCTTTAATCGTTCAATCTGTAGCCACCAGTTAAAAAATCTGACTTTATCGGAATATTTCTTCTCCAGCTTTTTTAACCTGGACGAAACCTCATGGCGTTGAATTTTATTTTGCCATTGACCAGGACTGACTCTCCTATCGGCATAAGTTATATAAAGGTATCTAATGAATAAAATACCGAGGATAATCAGCAACGAATAATTGATCGTTTGAAATAATGTAAGTTCCATATAAACCAAACTCGTATTTTTGCCACTTATTTTTTATCATGCGTCAAAATATTCTAAACGAACTGAATGAAGCCCAGCGCGCCGCTGTTGAGGCAACTGAAGGTCCTGTGATGGTAATAGCAGGAGCCGGATCGGGCAAAACAAGGGTTCTTACTTACCGCGTCGCGCATCTTGTGGATAAAGGCGTCGATCCTTTTCACATTCTTGCGCTAACCTTTACCAACAAGGCTTCGCGTGAAATGAAAGAACGAATTGTGAACCTCGTTGGCGCAGAAGCTCAGAATGTATGGATGGGAACTTTTCACTCGGTTTTTGCCAGAATATTGCGCATTGAAGGTCATTTACTGGGGTTTCCGTCAAACTATACAATATATGATATCGACGATGTAAAAAGGGTGATTAAAAATCTTCTCAAAGAAAACAACCTCGACGATAAAGTTTATCAGCCGGGATATATTCTGAACAGAATATCTTCCGCTAAGACAAGTCTGCTTTCAGCCGAGGAATACAACTTAAATCCCGAAATCAAAGAGTCCGATAACTCTTCCGGGAAACCGCTGACAGGTCTTATTTATCAACAGTACCAGGGCCGGCTTCGAAGAGCTTCGGCAATGGATTTTGACGATCTGCTTTTTAATATGAATGTGCTGTTGCGCGACTTTCCTGACGTTCTGTATAAATATCAGCAGAAATTCCAGTATATTCTGGTAGATGAATATCAGGATACCAATTTTTCACAATACCTCATCATTAAAAAACTTGCCGCCAATAACGAAAACATCTGCGTTGTAGGCGACGATGCCCAGAGCATTTATTCTTTCCGCGGCGCAAATATCCAGAATATTCTGAATTTCAAAAAGGATTATCCAGATTACCAGGTTTTTAAACTCGAACAAAATTACCGTTCAAGCCGCACCATCGTGAATGCCGCCAATAAAATCATTGAAAATAATAAAAATCAGATATTTAAAGAGATATGGACGGAAAATGAAGAGGGACAGCGAATCCAGCTTATCCATGCCTCCACCGACAATGAAGAAGCCAACCTGGTAGCGCAATCAATCTTTGAAAACAAGATGAACCACCAGTTGAAAAATAGCGCTTTTGCAATCCTTTACCGCACCAACGCACAGTCGCGCACTCATGAAGAAGCCTTACGCCGGCTGAATATTCCATGTAGAATTTACGGTGGCGTTTCGTTTTATCAGCGTAAGGAGGTGAAAGACCTTCTGGCTTATTTCCGCCTGACGATTAACAACCTGGATGAAGACGCCTTACTGAGGGTTATTAACTTTCCGGCTAGGGGAATCGGGAAAACCACGCTCGAAAAACTTGTTGTGACAGCCGACGAACAAAAGAAAAGTATTTTTCAACTCATTGAATTTCCAGAAACCGGCAACCTGCGATTTCCAGAGGCAACAGGGCATAAAATTTTCGGTTTTGTTACAATGATTAAAAGTTTCAGCGCCATACTCGGAACAAAAAATGCTTATGAAATGGCAAGGCATATTGCCGGTTCATCGGGATTATTAAAAGAACTGTACGACGATAAAACGCCAGAAGGAGTGAGCCGTTATGAAAATATCGAGGAGTTACTCAATGCCATCAAGGGATTTACCGAAACGCCCCGCCCAAATTTTGAAACAGGCGAGCTCGAATCAAATGTTATCCGCACTCTCGATGAATTCATGCAGGATGTAGCGTTGATAACAGATGCCGATAAAGATAAGCCCGACGATATGGACAAGGTGAGCCTTATGTCAATACATGCTGCAAAAGGACTTGAATTTCCTTATGTTTGCGTTGTTGGTTTGGAAGAAAACCTTTTTCCTTCAATACAGTCGCTCAATTCAAGGACCGACCTTGAAGAAGAGCGCCGGTTATTTTACGTTGCCGTGACAAGAGCGAGACAGAAACTGACTCTTGCTTATTCTGAAAACCGATATCGCTGGGGGCAACTCACATCCTGCGAACCAAGCCGGTTCATTTCAGAAATCCCTGATATGTTAATTGACTTTCCCAGGAAAATTCACCAGCCCAAACCCGGTTTTCATGATTTGAAAAACTGGTCATCCTCAATGCCCGAACTGAACCTTCCTCCGAAAAAACCATCTCTTCCGAAAAATTTCGTCAAAGCGCCGTCTCCAAAATCATCAGAAGAATCTGTCGTTCCTGGTGATTCACTAGCAGATATTGACCTTATTCAAACCGGAATGGAGGTGATTCACGAAAGGTTTGGAAAAGGTAAAGTGGTTAATCTCGAAGGCGTAGGTCCCAACCGCAAAGCAACTGTGTTTTTTCCGGCAATCGGACAGAAACAGTTGCTGCTTAGGTTTGCCAGATTGAGAATTGCTGATTAACAATGATTTTTATCTTATCTTTGCAAAAAAATTAGCGTGAACGAACAACTTGAATACAATACTACTCGGGATATGATGTATATTCCTGAATACGGCAGAAATGTACAACGGATGATCCGCTATTGCTGCACCCTCGAAGACCGGGAAAAACGAACAAAAAATGCAAAATTTATCGTCAATGTAATGGGACTGCTGAACCCATCAGTGAAAGAATCGGGAGATTACAAACATAAGCTCTGGGATCACCTCTTTATCATTGCCGACTTTAAACTGGATGTTGATTCGCCTTATCCTCCTCCTCCCCCACTTTCGCTCAGCGCTAAGCCCGAACATCTCTCATACCACGATAAAGAGATCGAATTCAAGCATTATGGAAAAAATATTGCCTTGATGATTGAAAAGGCAGTTGAATATCCCGACGGAGCTGAAAAGGACGCATTGGTAAACGCCATTGCCAACCACATGAAAAAATCCTACCTGAATTGGAACCGGGAATCGGTAAACGATGAGTTGATTGAAAAGCATCTGGAAATCCTGTCAAAAGGAGGTTTAAAACTTCATCATGACTTCCGTTTTACCCACACCAACGAAATTTTAGCCCAGAATCAGAAACGCAAACCTTTCAAACAGGGACCAGACCGTAATTTTAACAAACCTCAGGGATTTCAGAAACAGAATACGAACAACCAGCGTGGGCGTAATAAACCTCAATGAATTCATTTGAAATTACAGGAGGCAAAAGGCTAAGCGGCGAAATTTTCCCTCAAGGGGCAAAAAATGAAGCTTTACAGATTATATGTTCCTCTCTTTTAACCGCTGAAACGGTTACTATTCACAATCTCCCAAACATCAGGGATGTAAACAAACTCATTGAACTGCTTCAGGCAATAGGCACGCGAGTCGTCAGGATTACAGAGTCGTCATGTTCCTTTCAGACTGCCGACATTGACTTTGACTACTTTCAAACACCCGATTTCCGGGAAAAGGTTGGCAGTCTTCGGGGGTCAATAATGATCCTTGGACCTATGCTTGCCCGGTTTGGGCGCGGAATTGTTTATATTCCCGGAGGAGATAAAATAGGCCGCCGGCGACTTGACACCCATTTTCTCGGACTGCAAAAACTGGGAGCCGCTTTTGAATATAACCAGAAAGACCAGATTTTCCGGGCAACAGCGCAATCCCTAAAAGGCGCCTATATGTTGCTCGACGAAGCGTCTGTTACCGGCACCGCCAACATCGTGATGGCTGCGACGCTTGCCAAAGGTGTTACCACTATTTTCAATGCCGCCTGTGAACCATACATCGTACAGCTTTGCAATATGCTGGTTTCTATGGGCGCGCTGATTGATGGAATCGGATCAAATCTGCTTACCATTACCGGGGTGGAAAAACTTGGCGGGAGCTCGCATACTTTGCTGTCGGATATGATCGAAGTAGGCAGTTTTATTGGACTTGCCGCTATGACCGGGTCGGAGATTACCATAAAAAATGTCAATTATCATCACCTTGGATTGATCCCTGAAGTATTTAAACGAATGGGAATCCGGCTCGAAAAAAGAGACGACGACATTTTTGTTCCAGCGCAGGAACATTATGAAATAGAGACATTCATGGATGGCTCCATCATGACCATTGCCGACGCGCCCTGGCCAGGTTTTACTCCCGACCTTATAAGTATTGTTCTCGTAATTGCAACTCAGGCAAAAGGAAGTGTGCTTATTCACCAGAAGATGTTTGAAAGCAGACTCTTTTTTGTTGACAAACTGATAGATATGGGAGCGAGAATCATCCTATGCGATCCTCATCGCGCAACGGTAATCGGACTCGACCGGAAATATCAGCTACGGGGAATCAGAATGTCATCGCCCGATATACGCGCCGGCGTTGCCCTGCTAATTGCTGCATTATCAGCGGAAGGAAAAAGCCTAATTGACAATATCGAACAAATTGACAGAGGTTATCAGCAGATTGACCAACGGCTCCGACAAATCGGCGCTGAAATCAAACGAATCCCCGGCTGACAAATTGTCGCAAATTTTATGCGGCAAACTTTTTGATAACAAGCGGGAAAAATAATCTGAACACATAAATTTTATGATTGGAAAAAGAAAAAAAGACGAACCGGAATCTTCAGATAATTTAATCATCGAAGATGAACTGAAATCTGAAGAACCTGCATCAGATATTGCCCAAACAGCAAATAATGGCATGGCGGAACAATATGCCGAACTCAATGATAAGTATCTCCGTCTTTATTCCGACTTTGACAATTATCGTAAACGGACTCTGAAGGAAAAAATTGAACTTAGTAAAACTGCCTCCGTTGAGCTCATCCTTAAACTTTTACCCGTTCTTGATGATTTTGAGCGCGCCATTAAGGCGTTCAAAACAACATCGGACGCTGACGAGGCGTTAAAAGATGGAACGATACTTATTTTCAACAAGTTTTTTTCGATCCTCAATCAGCAGGGGCTGGAGCAGATGCGAACTCTTGGCGAGAACTTCGATACCGATTTTCATGAAGCAATTACAAACATTCCTGCGGCAACCCCTGATCAAAAGGGTAAGATTATTGATGAACTGGAAAAGGGATATTTGCTTCACGGGAAAGTTATAAGATATGCAAAAGTGGTTGTTGGCAGTTAATCAAACCTTATGTCGAAAAGAGATTATTACGAAATTCTGGAGGTAAACAAAGACGCTTCGCCGGAGGAGTTAAAAAAAGCCTACCGTAAACAGGCGATTAAATTTCACCCGGATAAAAATCCAGGAAATAAAAAAGCCGAAGATAATTTCAAGGAGGCGGCAGAAGCCTACGAAGTTCTGACTGATCAGAACAAGCGGAGGCGATATGACCAGTATGGTCATGCCGGTTTGGGAAATGGCAACGGATTCGGCGGACATGGCGGAGGTGGGATGAGTATGGATGATATTTTCAGCCATTTTGGCGATATATTCGGCGGCGGAGATCCGTTTAGTTCGTTTTTCGGGGGCGGCGGCAGGCGGGGAAAAGCCGTGAACAGAGGATCTAATCTAAGGGTTAAGGTTAGATTAACGCTCGAAGAAATTGCCAACAGCGTTGAAAAAAAGATCAAAGTCAATAAGTATGTGCCATGCAACACTTGTAACGGAACCGGCGCTCGGGGCGGAAGTTCCTTTACAACCTGTTCTACATGCCGGGGAACCGGTCAGGTGTCGAGAGTTACTTCAACCTTTCTGGGACAAATGCAAACCACGGCAGCATGTCCGAACTGTGGCGGCGAAGGGCAGATTATCACTGATAAATGTGGCGATTGCGCCGGGAATGGCGTGATAAAAGGCGAAGAGGTGATCTCAATAAGGATTCCTGCGGGAGTTTCAGAGGGGATGCAACTTTCAATGAGCGGCAAAGGCAATTCTGCGGCTCGCGGCGGAGTTGCAGGCGATTTGCTAATACAGATAGAGGAGATAAAGCATGATCTTTTTGAACGCGATGGAAATAATCTGCTGTATGAACATATTCTTAGTTTCTCTGAAGCAACTCTCGGCAGTAACGCCGAAATTCCAACAATTGACGGCTCTGTTAAGATAAAAATTGATCCCGGAACCCAGAGTGGAAAAGTACTGCGACTGCGAGGGAAAGGGATTCCAAGCGTGAATGGTTATGAAGACCGCGGCGACCTTCTTATAAATCTGGAAATATGGACGCCGAAAAACCTTACGAAAGAAGAAAAAATCATACTGGAAAAACTGGCAAAGTCAGAAAACTTTAAACCCAAACCAGGCGCTCGTGAGAAAGGCATTTTCTCACGGATGAAAGACCTCTTTGAACAATAAAACCCCTCCCCATGAATCTCTTTTCCGCAAGGGCTGTTTCAAAACAATATGCGAACCATAAAGCCCTCGACGAGGTTAGCATCGCCGTTCCCGAAGGCAGCATCTTTGGTCTTCTCGGTCCAAACGGCGCCGGAAAAACTACTTTGATCCGCATTATCAATCAAATAATTGCCCCCGATGAAGGCGAACTGGTTTTCATGGGGCGAAAATTACAGCCAAACGATATCGCCCTGATTGGTTACCTTCCCGAAGAACGTGGTTTATATAAGAAAATGACCGTCGGAGAGCAGGCTGTTTATCTTGCTCAACTCAAAGGATTATCCCATAATGAGGCGGTAAAGCGACTGAAATTCTGGTTCGAGAAATTTGAAATCAAAGGCTGGTGGAACCGAAAAGTGGAAGAGCTGTCCAAAGGGATGCAGCAAAAGGTTCAGTTTTTAATCACCATCATCCATCAGCCCAAACTGCTGATATTTGACGAACCATTCAGCGGTTTTGACCCCATCAATACGAACCTGATGAAGGAGGAGATTCTGGCGCAGAAAGCAAATGGCGCGACTATTATCTTTTCAACCCACAATATGGCTTCAGTTGAAGAGCTTTGCGATGACATCGCGCTTATCAACAGTTCAAGAGTGGTTCTTTCAGGCGCGATGAAGGAGATTAAAAAGACCTATAAGACAAATACATTCGAGGTGAGTTACAACACCTTTACCGACGCGCTTCAGCCAATTCTTCCCGAAACATTCAGGGTAGTCAGTGAAACCGATGATTCAGATCATCGCCATGCTACCATCAAACTGCCGCCCGACGCCACGCCAAACGACCTGATCAGGGCTATGCTGGATAGAATGACCATCTATGCAATCCGCGAGGTTATTCCCAGCATGAACGACATCTTTATCGAAGTCGTAACCCAAAAGATTTCCCAACCCGCAATACAAGAATAATATGAACAAGATATTTCTGATTATCCGCCGGGAATACCTTACCCGCGTAAAAAAACGCTCTTTTCTTGTGATGACAATCCTTGGTCCTTTGCTGATGGCGGCAACGATTGTTGTTCCGATCTATCTCGCAACCCGTTCGGAAGAGACGAAAAAAGTGGCTGTTATTGATGAAACCGGAATTTTTCGTGAAAAATTCAAGGATGCGGATAATATCCAATTTCATTATTTGCCCATTGATATTGCTGCCGCGAAAGCCAATTTCACCAAAAGTGGCGACGACGCTCTTCTTTACATCCCGAAAACAGAGGTAACGCTGCCGTCGAATGCAATCCTCTATTCTGAAAACAGCGTAAACATCAGCATTATCTCCTATGTCCGAAATATCATGGGCAAGCATATTGAGGAATTGAAACTACAGGCAAGGCTGAAAGAGTACCAGACCGATAAAAACAAACCAATCCCGGTGGATGATATTATGCGCTCAGTGAAAACCACCGTGGGTATTAACACTTTGAAAATTGGCGAGGATGGTAAGGAGTCGAAAAGCTACACCGAACTGAACATGGTGCTTGGTATGTTTACAGGGCTTCTCATCTACTTTTTCATATTTATGTTCGGCTCCCAGGTGATGCGCGGCGTAATTGAGGAGAAGACAAGCCGCATTGTGGAAGTTATCATCTCTTCCGTAAAACCATTCCAACTGATGATGGGTAAGATTGTAGGCGTTGGACTTGTCGGATTGACCCAGTTCCTTCTCTGGGTAATACTTACTTTCGGAATAGTGACTGTTGTTACAACTGCAATGTCTATGAAGAATGGAAAGAAATCGGCAACTGAACAGATTATGAAACAGAGCGAGGCAATGAATCCGGCGGACGCCGCAACGTTACAAAAACAGGCAGAATCAGGTTCAGGCGACGTTAGCGAGGTTATGGAGGCAATTAATTCGGTGAATTTCCCTGTGATGATTGGTTCATTTATCTTCTTTTTCCTAATGGGTTATCTTATGTATGCAGCGCTTTTTGCAGCCATCGGCGGGGCTGTTGACAGCGAAGCCGACACTCAGCAGTTCATGTTGCCAATTACCATCCCGCTGATCCTTTCTATCGTAATGGCTCAGTATATCATCCGCGACCCCGACGGTCCTCTCTCGTTCTGGTTCTCAATAATTCCACTTACCTCGCCTGTTACCATGATGATCCGCATACCTTTCGGCGTGCCATATTTCCAGGTCGCTTTGTCTATGGTTCTTCTTGTGCTGGGATTCCTTGCAACAACATGGGTTGCCGGTAAAGTCTATCGCACAGGTATTCTGATGTATGGTAAAAAGATAACCTACAAGGAATTATGGAAATGGATCCGTTATTAATCATCCAGTAATTTCGTCCATTCGTATTTTTTCCGCTTTTTCCAATCTCCCTGATGGTAAACGTAACTGGCTATCAGAGGTAAAACGCTTGTAGCTTCGGCATAAACCATTTTTTCGTAAACGGTTTCAACCTTGCCCCAACTGGAAGCCTCGCGAAGAGTTGAACTGGAACAAGCGCCATCGCGCGAATCGGCAACTGTAATCTGAATTGCGTATTTGTGCATAGGAACATCCTTTCCGAGAACTTCCGCACAAATCACGGTATCCTGAACAAAATTCTTTGGAACTCCCCCGCCTATCATAAAAAGTCCGGAAGTTTCCGCAGCCATCTTTATCTTCGTAAGTTCCAGAAAATCCTTTACAGAATCAATAGAAACATGTTTTTCAGGATTATCCCACTGATGTTTTACCAGCCCGAAACCGGCGCTGCTATCGCTAAAGGCAGGACAGAATATGGGAACGTTATGCTCGTAACAAACCTGAACAAGCGAATCCTTCTTTTTTGAATTGGTCACCAGCCATTTGCCCATTTCACGGATAAACTCCCGCGACGAGTATGGGCGCAGCTCCAGAGTATTAGCAATTGTGTTGATAGCCATATCGCAATGCTGCAACTCCTCCTCATCAATGTAGGTATCGTAAATCCGGTCAATATAATTTTCCCGTAAAATTTTATCATCGGCGTAAGGCGTTCCTTTGTAGTGTTTGAAACCGAGGGCTTCAAAAAAATCCATATCCACTATGGAGGCTCCGGTTGCCACAATGGCGTCTATCATATTGCTTTTAACCATATCAACATAAACCTGCATGCAACCAGCCGCGCTTGTACTGCCTGCAAGAGTCAGAAATACCGTGCAACCATCGTCCTTTATCATCATATTCAGAATATCGGCGGCGCTTGCCGTATCCCGCGAGGTGAATGACATATCGCGCATGGCGTCAATAATAGCTGTGGCATTGATAGCTTTAATATCAATGTGTTTTACTTCATCCTTTAAAATGGATTTTTTGTTCTCTTTCATCTGAGTTTTATTTTTATTTTCAACATATTATCTGGCATATTTAAGCTCCTTCTGAGCTTCCTTTCCGGCGCTCCTTTGTGTTAGTAGCCAAGAATTTTCAGCATTGATTTGAAACTTTGTTCTTTCGACCAGAGTTTCGTTGTAACCTCTTCAGTTTCCTCGTCAATGTCTATTAAAACATGTTTTGGCGCGGGGATAAGGCAATGCTGAATGCCGCCGTACCCGCCAATAGCTTCCTGATAGGCTCCCGTATGAAACATACCGATATATTGCGTTTCATTTTGATTGAATTTCGGGAGAAACA
Source organism: Bacteroidota bacterium (assembly GCA_037131145.1). Classification (GTDB taxonomy): domain Bacteria; phylum Bacteroidota; class Bacteroidia; order Bacteroidales; family FEN-979; genus CAIVAT01. The sequence goes on along the minus strand of JBAXRP010000045.1, from coordinate 8,329 downwards.
CAGCGTTACTGTGTTCTTCGGCATTATAGAAATCTTCGCTGTCGCATGTTAATCCTCCGAGAAATATCCGTTCATATTCAAAATCCCAGTTATTGATAGCGAGAAGTATAAATTTCTGATTGATAGCCCATGTATCGGGCAAAGTATTCATAAATGAACTATCAATCATGTTCCATATTTCGCGGTCATTCTGCCGTTTCTGATCAATAATGGAATAAAATACTGCGCCGCTTTCGCCTACGGTAAAGGATCCGAATTCGGTAAATATATCCGGATCAGGAACATCATTACGCTCACATATACTTTGAATCTGTGAAATAATCTCCTCTGCCATGTATTCATAATCATAAACGAAATCGAGCGAATTTTTGATTGGAAGTCCGCCGCCAATATTTAAAGCGGTAAGTTCGGGACACACTTTTTTCAATTCACAATAAACCTGGACGCTCTTGGTAAGTTCATTCCAATAATAGGCTTTATCCTTCATCCCGGTATTGATGAAGAAATGCAACATTTTCAGTTCAAACTTCGGATTATTTTTTATGTGCTCGAGATAATAGGGTATGATATCATTATAGCGAATACCGAGGCGTGAAGTATAAAAATCGAATCTCGGTTCTTCTTCCGAAGCAATCCGGATGCCGATTTTAAGTTTAGCCTTCAGTTCCGGTTCATATTTCTCAAGTTCAAACAAGTTGTCCAAAACTGAGATGACGTTTGTAAATCCGTTATTGACAAGGTTCACGATATTTTCAATGTACATTGGGCGTTTAAACCCGTTGCAGATAATGTACCGATCCTTTGTGAAAAGCCCTCGTTCGGCAAGGTCTTCGATGATATTTATATCGAATGCCGACGATGTTTCGAGGTGAACGTCATTTTTAAGCGTCTGTTCCAGAATGAAGCTGAATTGAGAACTTTTTGTGCAATAGCAGTAGTAGTAATCACCTTTGTAATCAACCTTTGCCATTGCCACGTTAAACAGGCGTTTTCCCCGCTGTATCTGCGAATTTATTTTGGGCAGATAGGTTATTTTAAGAGGCGTTCCATATTGTTTTACTATATCCATCAGGCATACTTTATTGAAGTAAAGTTCATTATCAATCACTTCAAATTCTTCCTGAGGAAAGTCGAATGTTTGTTCAATGAGATCAATATACTTGTTCTTCACGGTTAAAAAGTTAAAAGTACATCACCCGGATTATAGCTTTTCATCCAATGTAAGTAACACGGATTAAAATCGAATGCAAAAGTAAATCAATATGTAATTCAAATTTTAACTTTGAACAAAGATATTGGAAGAGTTTATAATTTTGTCCAAAGATATTTTTGACTGATATGGCTGACGAGGAATCATTGGAAAACCTTCTGCTACTTGAGATGTCGCGACGAAATACCGACATGGTTGTTGATCTGATCTCGCAAAAGCCAGAACTTTTCGATGAGATATTCCATATTTTTCTTCGTAACGAGGAGCCAATCAGCCGTCGCGCAGCCTGGGTTATTGATATATACACCGAAAAAAGGTCTGAACTGTTAGCGCCTTTTCTTCCCAAAATCCTTGAAAAAATCCGGGATTTCAATCACGACGGCATGAAACGTCACTCGCTGAGTATGTTTGCGAAATCTCAGCTTCCCTGCGATGACCAATTAGGCATTCTGATGAATATATGTTTTGACTGGTTACTATCGCCGCCAGAAGCAGTGGCGGCAAAAGTTTATTGCATGGAAATCCTTTATCGTATCTCACAGATTGAACCGGATTTAAAAAAAGAGCTGGCAGATACCATCGAATTGCGTCTCTCGGAAGAAACGCCTGGTTTTAAAAACAGAGGCGAAAAGCTTTTAAGGAGGTTATACACTGAAATTGAATTACTTAAATGTAAATGAATTATTGTGTTTGTTATTTGCAAGGAATGTTATAATTTTGCACCCTCAAAAAAAAGCCTAAACAATACGGTTCATTTAAATTCAAAAACTCATGCAGCACAAAGGCGTTGTTAAATTTTTTTCGGTCACATTCATTTTAGTCTGTTTATTCCAGTTGTCTTTTACATTGATAAGCTACATTTACTCTGGCAAAGCTGAAGATTATGCGAATGCACCTATAGTTAAGGAAATGGCAAAAAAGTGGGCAAAGGGCAACCCGCTGAAAGAAGAATTTTTTCAGGATTCTCTTTCAAAGTCCCGCCTCGAATATTTCAATGATTCAATGGCAAACGTTTCCGTTTATAATATCCTGTTGAAAAAATACACCCTGAAGGATGTCCGTGAACGTGAAATCAACCTCGGTCTTGACCTCAAGGGAGGTATGAACGTGACTATGGCGGTTTCGGTTCCAGATGTAATCAGAGCTTTATCAGGCTACAACCAGGATCCTACTTTTAACAAGGCGCTCCGGAATGCTGTTGAAAAGGAAAAAACAAGTACCCGCGATTTCGTTGATCTGTTTGCCGAATCTTTCAAGGAAATAGACCCGAATGCGAAACTGGCTGCAATTTTCAACACTGTTGAACTCAAGGATAAAATCAATTACAACTCCACCAACGCTGATGTTATCAAGGTTATTCGCGAAGAGAGCAATGCCGCAATTGACCGTACTTATAATATTCTTACCACCCGTATTGACCGTTTCGGCGTTGTTCAGCCAAACATTCAAAAGTTGCAGACAGCCGGTCGTATCCTGATCGAATTGCCGGGTATCAAAGATCCTGAGCGCGTAAGAAAACTTTTGCAGGGAACCGCCCAGCTCGAATTCTGGGAAACCCTCCAGTTCCCCGAACTTCAACCGTTTTTTACAGAAGCAAATAAAAAACTTCCCTCAATACTTGCTACCGGCGATGAAATTGCGACTACCGACAGTACTCTGAAGTCAGATACAGCAGCTACCGCAAAAGCCATTTCCGACAAACAACAGCTCGCTGAGAAAAAGGATAAGCCAGCTTCAGCAAAAACAGATACATCCAAAGCCGACACTTCCAAAAGTAATGCGCTGCTGAAACAAATCGCAAAAGATACTACAAAGGGCAGCGACGCAAAAAAGAAGCAGGAATCGTTTGAGGATTATGCAAAAAAGAATCCACTCTTCGCATATCTGAACCCGGCAATTTATCAGAACAGCAGCGGACAGTATGTGGCAGGTCAAACGGCAATGGTCGGACGCGCTTTTATTAAGGATACAGCTCGCGTTAATCACATGCTCCGGCTGACAAAAAACATGTTCCCGCGAGATATGAAACTGGCATGGACTGTAAAACCCCGTGAAGATTCGAAAGATATTCTCGACCTTGTAGCGCTGAAAGTAACCTCACGCGATGGTTCAGCAGCGCTCGGCGGCGACGTGATTACAAATGCCCGTCAGGATTATGATAACAACGGACGCGTTGAAGTTACAATGTCAATGAATTCCGAAGGCGCCCGAATCTGGAAACGTCTGACAGGCGAAAACATCGGCAAACAGGTTGCAATTGTGCTCGACGGTTACGTTTACAGTTATCCTAATGTAAATGGTGAAATTCCTAACGGGATGTCGTCAATCACAGGTGGAAACATGACAGTTGAAGAAGCGCAGGACCTTGCAAATATCCTTAAAGCAGGTAAACTTCCCGCTCCGGCTCATATCGTAGCCGAAGAGATCGTTGGTCCTTCACTCGGTCAGGAATCAATCAATGCAGGGTTGCTCTCGTTCATTATCGCTTTTATCGGCGTTCTGCTTTACATGTCATTATATTACAACGGAGCCGGTCACGTTGCCGATGTTGCCCTCTTTGCCAATGTCTTTTTTCTCTTTGGCGTTCTCGCTTCTATCGGCGCAGTTCTTACGCTCCCCGGCATCGCCGGTATTGTTTTAACTCTCGCCATGGCGGTTGACTCCAACGTAATCATATATGAACGAATGCGAGAGGAAATGCGAGCGGGCAAGGGGCAGAGACTTGTGGTGAAGGATGGTTTCCATCATGCATTATCTGCCATTATTGACGGACACGTTACCACAATCCTTACAGGTATTGTTCTTTATATTTTCGGTTCAGGTCCTGTTCAGGGTTTTGCCACCACCCTCGTTATCGGTTTGCTCCTCTCTCTGTTTTCATCCATTTTTATTGCCCGTCTTGTTTTTGAATGGATGCTCGACCGGAACATGACCATCACCACCGGAAACAAATATACAATGAACCTCTTCCAGAATACGAAAATTGATTTCATCGGTTTGCGCCGGAAGATGTACATGGCTTCCATAATCGTTTTAATCCCCGGATTTATCAGCTTGTTTTTCCGGGGTCTTGATCCGGGACTTGATTTTACCGGAGGACGCAGTTATATCGTAAGGTTTGATCAGAATGTATCAACCACTGATATCCGTGAATCGCTTAGGAAAACCTTTGGAGAATCTCCTGAAGTAAAAACATTCGGACCACAGAATCAGGTTAAGATCACAACCAAGTTTATGATCAACGACCGCAGCTCCAAATCCGATTCAATAGTTGGGAATAAACTGTTTGAAGGCGTTAAAGGTTTCTATAAAACCCCGCTGAGCATTTCCGATTTCAAAGCAACTACGGCTGATAAAATTATAGGACAACTCAGTTCACAGCGTGTTGACCCAACCATTTCTTACTCTTTGATATGGAAAGCGTTCATGGCTGTATTTTTCTCTCTGATTATCATTTTCGTATACATCGCGCTGCGTTTTAAAAACTGGCAATTCGGAGTTGGCGGGGTGACGTCATTGTTCCATGATACACTTATCATTATAGGTATCTTCTCACTTTTCTATGGAATTCTGCCTTTTGGAATGGAGGTAGATCAATCGTTCATTGCGGCGCTGTTGACTATCATCGGATACTCCATTATGGATACGGTTATTATCTTCGACAGAATTCGTGAATACAGGGCGCTTTACCCGAAACGCGACTTAGGGTTAAATATCAACGCAGCTATCAACAGCACTCTTGGACGTACCATTAACACCTCCGGCGTAACTTTGGTTACCCTTCTCACCATATTTATCTTCGGTGGCGAAGTGTTACGCGGATTTACTTTCGCACTTATCATTGGGGTTGTAATTGGAACCTATTCTTCGGTATTTGTCGCCACTCCAATCGCCTACGATATTCTAAACTGGCAACAACGGCGAAAAGCTAAAAAAGAACCCCAGGTAAAATCCAAAGCCAAATAAACTGATTTTGCTGCAAGTTTTCAAAGGCTGTCCTATTTCTACGGGCAGCCTTTTTTTCAGACCGGCATAAGACTTTTCTCTATATTTGTGCGTTAATAAAGCAATCCAATTTGCGATGACATGCGAAATACTTTAGTTTCTCTGTTAATTTTGCTTTTTATAGCTTCAACGGCAGGATCCCATGCCCAGAACCGGTTTTCAAAAGCCGCTGACGCCGCTTTCAGCGACCAGTTGTATTTAACAGCCCTGCAAAAATATCAGAAGGCATATTCCAGGGTTAAAAGCAATAAAGCTGAACGCGACCGGATTTCTCTCCGTATTGCTGAATGCTACCGTATGATGAACAATACTAAAAAAGCAGAGTCATCCTATAAAAGACTGATAAACAACCTCAAATATATCAAAGAAAACCCCAGGGTTCTGCTCGCTTATGCCGACATGGTTAAAGTGAATGGTAACTACGAAGAGGCAATTAAACAATACCAGGCTTATAAAGAACTCGTTCCCAAAGACCTTAAAGCAGATATTGGTATCGAAACCTGCAAACAGGCAAAAGAATGGATGGAAAACCCTACCAAATATGACGTCAAATGGGAAAAAATGCTCAATACAAAGGAGGATGATTTTGCCGCCGCTTATGCTGATAAAAAATATGGATCTATCATTTTTACATCCGACCGCAACGGCGCCAAAGGCAGAAATGTGGACAACTGGACTGGTCTCGGATTTTCCGATTTCTTTTACTCCCGGAAAGACGCAAAGCAGGCATGGAGTAAGCCCGCGCTGGCAGATGACGGCGACATGATCAACTCAAAAGCCAACGACGGCGTCGGGCAGTTCAACCCTCGTTTCTCAAGTTTTTATTTTACTCGTTGCTGGAATGATCCTAAAAAAAAGAACGGTTGTGCAATTTTTAAGGCAAGCCGTCAGGGCGTTAAAACCTGGAGTGAACCTGAAATGGTTGATCTTGGCGGCGACTCTACCTGGGTAATGGGACACCCAAGTGTAGCCTCCGATGAAACAATCTATTTTTCTGCCGATCTCCCTTCAGGCTATGGCGGAAAAGATATCTGGATGGCAAGAAAGGATAAAAAAGGCGGTAAATACATAAAAACCAATCTGGGACCCGCTATAAACACCGAAGGTGATGAATTGTTTCCTTTCATTAGAAACGATAGCATTTTGTATTTTGCATCAAATGGTCGTCCGGGGATGGGCGGACTCGACATATTTTTCTCGATAAAATCAAAAAATAACAAAGGCGCCGATTACCAATGGCCCGCCACAACAAAAAGTGGAGCATCTGCAAATATCAACGGAGCAACTTCCGACGGATATCAGCGCGAAGGATTCCCCACTATTAGCGGAGCAACATCCGACAAATATCAGCGCGAAACATTCTCCAGCATCAGCGGAGCGACATCCGACGGATATCAGAATGATTCTGCTGCTTTATATAAATGGAAAAATGACGGCGATCAAAAATCCGCAGCAAGCATAAGTGGCGCAACATCCGACAAATACCAGGCGCCCGTAACCAATGTAAACTATCTCGGCTGGAGCCGGGCTGAAAACATGCGTTTTCCTATCAATTCTGCCGCCGATGACTTTGCGATTGTTTTCAATGGCGAAGAATCAGAAGAGGGATTTATTTCCTCGAACCGCCCAGGCGGTAAAGGACGCGATGATATTTACTCATTTGTTATTCCGCCTGTATATTTTACACTTGAAGGCATAATCACCGACGACCGTACACTTCAACCAATTCAAGGCGCAAAAGTCAGAATTGTCGGGACAAACGGTCGCGCTCTCGAATACAAAACCGATGAAAAAGGTCATTATGGGTTTAATAAAATGCAAATTGCAATCAATACAACTTATGACATTTTCGTTACCATGAAGGATTACTTCAATGAAAAGGGAAGGGAAACCACGGTTGGACTTGAAAAAAGCAAAGACTTGACGCGGAATTTCGTCCTGCGGCCAATTCCGAAAAAGCCGGTAGTATTACCCGACATTCTTTACGATCTCGCCAAATGGGACTTGAAACCACAATACCGCGATTCCCTTCAGGGATTGATAGAAACTCTTGACGCTAATGAAACCATTGTGATTGAACTGGCGTCGCACACCGACTCGCGCGATAGCGATGAACGTAATGATATCCTTTCTCAGAAACGCGCGCAAAGCGTTGTCGACTATCTGATCTCCCGCGGGATTGATCCGGAGCGACTTGTTGCCAGAGGATATGGCGAACGCGTTCCCCGCGTACTTTCAAGGGATATTACAAAAGAAGGATATACCTTTAAAACAGGTATAATCCTGAATGATTCTGTAATCAATCTTCTCGCATCGGCGAATATTAAAGAAGCGGCGCATCAGTTAAACCGTCGTAGTGAATTTTCAATACTTCGCAACGATTTTGTACCCAAAACAAGAATTGCCAAAAACACGCCAGCTCCCAAAATCGAAGTGGTAACTGCTCCGGATGAAAACAAAGTGACTTTCACTAAAACCAAGGATGGCTTGCGCGAAGGAACCTGTTACATCAATGGAATGACAAATACTTTCGCCTTTGAATTAAAGGAAAAAGAGGTCTTTATTTCACCTACGCTGACCTTGAAATTTCTGAAAGAGGGCATTATTGATAAAACAAGTTTTGAAGGCGATCCCACTAAAATCATTGGCGAAGGCTTTGTGGCAGATAAGGCTGTACTTACTCTTGGTGAAATCCGCATTGGTAAAAACACTGTGAAAGGGATTAAAGCAACCGTTAACAAAAAGATTTCCTCACTGCTTTTTGGCGACAATACCCTAAAGAAGATTGGAAAATACAGCATTGATGATGCGAGCGGCGAGATCATCTTTGAATGAACAATCAATCACGATATGAACAACGCGGTGTCTCCCCATCAAAGGAAGATGTTCATGCAGCCATAAAAAAAACCGGGAAGGGGTTGTTTCCTAAAGCCTTTTGCAAAATTATTCCCGACATTCTAACCGGAGATGAAGCCTGGTGCAATATCATGCATGCCGACGGCGCAGGCACTAAATCCTCACTTGCCTACATTTACTGGAAAGAAACCGGCGATTTATCGGTTTGGCGCGGCATTGCCCAGGATGCCATTGTGATGAACCTCGACGACCTGCTCT
>JBAXRP010000044.1:0-22779 GCA_037131145.1 Bacteroidota bacterium | reverse complement strand
ATAATCAGGAATGATATGAATAAGATGAAAAATGTTCAAAAGGCGCCAATGCATGTGAAACAAAGGCGATGTCAGCTTCATTCCATGTCACATCAAAACGGCTTTTATGAGGGGTGGGATAGATTATTTTTTTGCAATTTTCAATAAACCCGTCAGGTATCTCCAAATGAAGGAAACGGAACAGTGCGATGATTGATTCATCGGGCAATGCCAAAAACTGCTCATGATAAACATCATGCCAATCCTTGGGCTGAACGGTTTTCTTCAATTCTGCGGTCCGTTCAATGCGTTTAATGAACTTGTCAATAGCGATTTTTATGCTGTCGGTTTGTGGATTTTGTGTTTTCCTGAAAAGGGTACTGATCATGTCGTATGGGTTCCTTATTACATGAATATACTTTACTGGCAACCCCAGACTTGTTCCGATGGTATCGAAAATTTCTGATTTTTTTGTGAAAAATTTTGAACTGCCGCCACCCTTTTTATCGCCGATCACCCGTAGTGTTGTATATCGGCCGTTCCATTCGCCCGGAATGAGGTATGAATAATTGTTCCAGGTCCTGCCCTCCTGGGCAAATTTGATCGAATTGAGCAAGATCATGGAATAGATTCGTTCTTTCGAATATCCCCTTTTTAATAATTTCCCGACATGGAGTTCATGAGAAATGGCAGCATTTGGATGCGCATCAATGATGGAGCCAATTAAACTATGCCCGCTATATGGATAACCGATGAAAATACAAAAATACTGTAAGTTGCTCAACAGTGTATTGTCCAATTCAATATCATTCATCCTTGTTGTTTTGTGTTTGTTTTAACATTTGCAATTTCTTTTGCAGATGGTAGAATGTCAAAAAACTGACGTACCATTGATACCACAACTGATATGCTTTGATCCAATTCATGTTTTTTGAGGAAGAGTCATACACATCAATGAAATTCCAGGGTTTATACTTCGAATAAAAGTGGATAATTTTGGCGTCGTCCAGGCTGATTTTCTCTTTGTCCCTGATCATTCTTGCAGCCCTGGCGCGGTAATTATAACGGGTGTCCAACAAACTGATGGCGTTTTTGAAATAATGGTTGATCACCATTTCATCGGTGTAAGCCGGACCATTGTTTTGCCATAATACAGGGTCAATAATGTCCATTAAACCCTGAAAGTGTTTGTTGTTTAATATTTTACCATCGAGCAGCAGGAATCCGGTATTTACGGGTTGTGCCAGGAAACCTTCCCTGTTTTCCGGGGTCTCAAATTCGCTGAGGAAGTTTGAGGCATTCCTTCCCTTTCCTTTGTACCAGCACAATTCCGCGCTGGCATAAAACAATCCGGGAAGGCTGAATATCTCTTCGATGGTTTTTACCACGATCATGTCGCTGTCGAGAAAAAGCGCCTTTTCGTAGCCTGAAAACCTGAAAATTTCAAGGGAATAAAATCTGGCAATTTTATCTGCAAATGCCGGCATGGCTTTGACAAAACCGGCTAACTTCTCCATTAAATCCGATGATGGCTCAATCAGTTTAACGTGGGGAAACATCTTCAGTCCATCTGCCATTTCTTCTGGCAGATTGTTGCAGATCACAGCAATATCGCCAGTAAACCAAGGGTTTGAGCTGACAAATGAGTGCAGCATGGTCATTGTCCACTGAAAATAACTTTCAGTGGTTATCGTCGCCAGGCAATATCGCTGATCATTCTTCATTCTTCATTTTAAATTAAGGTCGCCATTCTTCAATTTCACTGCCGAGAAATTCAAAAAGCCGTTCATTGAAGGGCTGATAAAATTTACTGATTTGCATGGACACGGCATCATCAAGTTTTATGGGATATTCGGTTTTCCGCTTCCAGGGATGACAGTCTTCAGGAAAATCACCGATGTTCAAAAACCGGCTGACTTTTCTCAACGTTTCTGCCGGATTACGAAAATAGCGTTCGGAAATCAGTATCAGCAATTGCCCATCCGGAAAAATGGAGCGAAGGCTTTCAATTTGCTCAATATAGAGGCCGCGTTCAAAAATGTCTAATGGTTCCTGATGCCGCATGGTTGCTGACGGGCACGACATGTAATAATCGAACAGATGGGAAAATCCGATATTTTCGATGTCGGGTTGATTTCTGCCGTTAAACAGATGGGCTTGTTTTAACAGCCTGCCCTGATTGTACCGCATCGTCCAGTTCGAAAAAGCCCGCTTCACAGGTTCCCTCAGGAGAATGATCAGTTTCATGCCCGGGTTATGATCGAATATCCTTTGATGGCAATTGGTTTCATATAAATAGGAGGTGGATTTCTCTCCCTGCACCTTTTCAGGATGCATGAACTGCGAAGCATACCATTCAGCTCCGTTCTTAAAAAAATGTGAGAAATAGTTGAGTTCAATGCCCGGAGTAAAAATATCGGGGCGCTGTTTCAGTCCGGCAATCAGCGAAGTTGTTCCCGACTTGGCTGCGCCAACAATCAGAAAGTCAGGAATGGCTTGGTCCATTGTCCTTCAGATGGTTAATCTTTTGTTGTAAATGGTTATATTTCAGGAATTCAACATAATACATGTACCACAACCGAAAGGCTTTGATATGCACAATATCGTGTTGCGACAATTCGAATACCTGATCGAAATTCCACGGTTTGTACTGTCGGAAATAATGGATGATCTTCGCATCGTCGAGGCTAAGTCCATCTTTTGCCAGGATTTCAGTTGCGTTGGTCGGCCGATAGTTATAGCGTGCATTTGCCAGGGTTATCTGATCCCTGAAAAAAAGGTTGATGATAAGCTGATCTGCATGAAGCGTGTTTTTATTGCCCCAGAGCCCGGGTTCGATTAAAGCTACGAGGCTATCGTAATTTTCCTTGCAGATCATCGTTTCATCGAGCATCATAAACCCTGAGTTCACCGGATTTTTTATAAACAACCCGGGATCTGAGCAGTTTTCAACACCCTCGTATGTATCCGTTCTTCTTCCCTTTCCCTGGTACCAGCACGATTCGGCACAAGCTGTGAAAGGCATGGGAAAATCAAACGCCTGCTTTAACGATTTAACGACAAGCATGTCGCTGTCGAGGAACAATACTTTTGTGTACCCTGACAAGTTGAACGTTTCCAGTGAAAAAAACATGGGAGCCAATCTGGAAAACCATGGAATGGCCCGGCATAGCGCATTGACCCTGTCTATCAGTTGGGCAGAAGGAGTTATAAACCGTATCCGCGGAAAAACATCAAATCTGGTTTTATCCTCTGATGTCAAATCTTTGCAAATTACGATCAGATCGCCTTTAAACCATTCATTTGATTGAAGAAATGAAAATAGCATGGTCATCGTCCACTGGATATAGCTCGCGGTAGTGACGGTTACCACGCATGGATGAAAATCTGATGATTCAGCACGGTTATTTCCGTTTGTTGTCATTCGGAATTTGATTTCAGGTAATTGGCAAAGAGTTTTGCCGGGATCAGCTTAAAATTTGAAAATCCCATTTGATGGAACTTCTCAACATTGAAAAAATAGAAGGCATATTCAAGCATCCCGAGTTCCTGTTTTTTGCAGTGGATTTTATCTGTTTTTGCCTGGTTGAATTTTGAAATCTCCGGATAGCAAATCCTGGCCGGGCAGCTATAGGCGCAGGCGGCATTGGCAAAAAGCATGATTCGGCTCTTTTCAGGGAGGTTTTCCAGAAAATCATCATCATCGTTCAAATCCATCGGAATGACGACATCGTCGTATAGTTCCAGCGCTTTTTTGACCTTCTCAATGGTGTTCAGATTTTTAATGATGCTCGCCCTGAGTTTGTATTGAGGGAAATCCCTCCTGATCCTGCGGGCAAGCTCATCCGATGTACAAATAATGATATTTCCAGGGCGGTGGTATTTTTCAAGGAAGGAGAGGTTTTGCCGATAAAGTTCATCAGAGAAAAAGTGGTTCGTCAGGGTTAGCGCAAGATTTATTTTACGGCGATAAAGTGTGTTCAAATGATTTTCGGTAAGTGATTTGGCTGCCTCGTAAATCCTCCCGCCATAAAATCCTGATGGCTCCGTAGTGCTACCGAAAACAGAGGATATCTGAGAAAAATCAATGTAAACAAAGAAAAACTGAAGGTACTTGACAATGTTAGATCGTTGATTGATCCATCTTCCGGAAACAGAGTAGGAAAAAGCGGGATTTTTGAAAATTTCGTGGCTGGTTTTAAGGTCAACATTATTTTTGAACAACTCTTTCATCAGTGATACCTGTTTCGTTTTTAGATTGTAAAAATAGTTTTTTAATGCAATCGGCATACTAAAATATCAATCAGAATAAATTTAAATTTGCGCTGATTTTAGTCGCGAAATAGTTAGATTTATACTTAATGAACCAGCAATACTACTATTACAAAGCTTTTGGACTTATTTTTAAGTCTTGTATCGAACACCCTGAGTTTTTTGCAGAAGTAGCAACTTCAGAACCTGATTGCCTGATATCCTTTGGTCCGGTTCCACATAATTTGAACAAACCAGATGCTGTCGGAGGGGTTTATCAATTTCAGGGTCAGAAGTTTATATTGAGAATTGAACATGTTGGCAGGTATCTGATTGAAAATGGGGATAAAATAACCATCGAAAAGCTACCCGGGGCAACCGACCGTGAAACGATTGTGTTCCTGTGGGCTTCAGCCGTTGCAGTATTGCTGCATCAACGGGGAAAACTCATTGTGCATGGGAGTTCGGTCATGCTGGGTGAAAATGCCATTATCTTTTCCGGCTCATCAGGAAGCGGCAAATCAACCATTGCTTCAACATTTGCCACCCACAAAGGAGCGATGATTATTTCTGACGACATTTCTGCAATATCCATTAATTCATCAGGACTCCCGGTGGTATTGCCAGGTTATCCGGTGATGAAGCTTTGGCGCGATTCATCCGACAAATTGGGATTGGAGTGGGATGATAGCCGATTGATCCGGGAACGGGTCAACAAAATGATGGTCAACATCAATGATAAGTTTTTGCGCCATGCTGTTCCGCTGCGCCAGCTTTATCTTCTGTCCTATAAAAATAATGGCCCGGTTGCTATTCACGAAGTCAATGGATATAAAAAACTGGAATTGCTGACAGAAAAGATATTCAGAAAGAAATTCCTGAAAAAGCAGGAATCCGGCAATGTTGATATTTTTACCGAGGCGTCGAAAATATTGCCGAAGATCAGGATTTGCACCCTTCAGCGGCTACATGGCATTGTTCGTCTGGACGAAACAATCGAAATGATCGAAAAGGATCTTCTGCAATCAGGCATTATCAAGGGTATTGAATGAAAAACCTTGTCTGGCTTGCTTCCTATCCCCGGTCGGGAAATACCTGGTTCCGCCTGTTTTTATCCTCTATCCTGTCAGGGAACAGAAGGAGGGATTTGAACCAGATTGAAGTTGCCCTGCTCGCAAACTCGCGGCACATGTTTGACGAACTTGCCGGAATTTCTTCATCCGAGTTGGTCAATGACGAAATCAACAACCTGAAACCCGCAGTTTTCCAGCTTCTTTCATCCGAATCTACTGACCATCTTTATTTGAAAACGCACGAAAGGTTTTATCTCAACCCGGATGGTGTTCCGGTTTTCCCACCGGAGTATTCTTTTGGGTGCGTTTACATCATTCGAAACCCGTTGGATGTCGCTGTATCCAATGCACACTATTTCAGCAAATCCGTGGATGAGGTTATTGCCATTATGAACAATCCCCGGTATGCGCTCAATGTTTCCATAGATTGTTTATATCCGTTGCTGGAAGAATGGCTTGGCGACTGGAGCGGACATGCAACGAGCTGGCTCAATTCAGGCGTCAGTGTTCATGTTGTCCGGTACGAAGATATGATCACTTTTCCGGTTGAAACTTTTTCAAATGCGCTAAGGTTCCTGAAACTTAAATTTACAGAAGAACAGGTCAGGAATGTCCTTTCAGAAACATCGTTTGAAACCTTGAAAAAATCGGAGGAGCAGTTTGGGTTTAAAGAAAAACTTCAGAGTTGCGACGCCTTCTTCCGGCATGGTAAAGCAGGCTCCTGGAGAACTTTTTTAACTAAATTGCAAATAACAAAAATAGTCGGCGATCACCGTGAGGTGATGGAAAGGTTCGGATACCTCGAACCCGGTTTCAAAGAAGAAGCGGAATCCAACGCATCAGCCCCGTATGGGCTGTAATATGCCAACATAATAGCGACAAAGTAGTCTGCGTCGGTGGAGCTTGCACCATACCCCAAATAGTCTTAAAAATTCTGTAAGCAACGAATAGAAAAGCCTTGACTTTTATCCATGCCACAGAAGCTTCCCAAATCGCCACTGTAGTATCACATGATCCGTCCCCAGGCATTGCCTGTGAACTGCTCAGCAGAAATCCACCAGGAGACGCAGAAAAACCAGTGGGTTCCTGCCAAAAGTAAGTATATGGCGGAGTTCCTCCGAAAGTTGAAATAGTTGTTACACTTCCATCACAATACATATCACACAAAGTGGCGCAAAGCAAGTTGGAGGTCAACCCGCAGGTGACTGCATCGTTGTTTGCAGGGGAATAGACATATTTTGCGCCAGTTGCGCCCGAAATAACCGAACCATTCACTTTCCATTGGAATGCCGGTGATGTACCGCCATTGGTTACAGTGGTTGAAAAAGTGACTGAAGCTCCGGCACATACCGGATTGGCGGATGCCGCGATGGAATCCCACCGGTGAATTTTGTATCGTTGTTTGGGTCAATGGATTTGCAGGAGATTTTCCACACGAATTGTAAGACCAAACGTAACGGGTGTAAGTTGTGTTACAAGCGAGTCCGGATTCGGTTTTTGATGTTGTGTTGCCCAAATCAGCGGCAGATGCATATTCATTTGCCGTGTTCCACTTGTAGCCCATTGCAACGGTCATCGGGTTCCAGTTCCAGATGATCTGGTTTTCAAATGGAATATTGGCGCCGGCAGTCGGCTTGGCTGGTGGCTTGCAGGTCAAAATGGCAGATTCGACAATTCAACCCTCCAATTCAACAATTCAACAATTTCATCCTTTCACTGGCGGTGATCACGCCATTATTTTGCCGGAAAATCAAAAATCATGAAAAGAGTCCATTTAATCTTTATTCTTCTGATAACTTTTATTTGCGCAAAACAGGAATATGCGCAAACTCCCACACAGGTGATCCGCGGGACAGTGGTTGACAAACAATCGATGATCACGCTGCCTGGCGCAAATGTGGTCATTCTTGGGTCGAATCCGCCAAAGGGCGCTTCCACCGGGATTGACGGCATCTTTAAAATCACGGGCATCGTTCCTGGAAGATACGACGTTCAAGCCACCTATCTCGGTTATAAGCCGGTCGTGATCGCCAATATTGTTGTCACCATAGGAAAAGAGGCCGTGCTCGAAATCGGCCTGGAGGAAAACATAAACGCACTGAAAGAGGTTGTTGTTTCCGGCGTGAAAAAACATGAAACGATCAACCAGATGACCACGGTAAGCGCCCGTTCGTTTTCGATGGAGGAGGTGAGCCGTTATGCCGGCGGCAGGGAAGATCCTTCAAGGCTGGCTTCGAACTTTGCCGGGGTCAGTACTCCGAATGATTCACGCAACGATATCGTGATCCGCGGGAATTCGCCTATGGGCGTTTTGTATCGGATTGAGGGACTGAACGTTCCAAACCCGAACCATTTTGTCACCCTTGGAACCACGGGCGGTCCTGTCAGCGCTTTGAACCCGAACGCATTGGGCAATTCCGATTTTCTCACCTCTGCATTCCCGGCCGATTATGGAAATGCCGTTGCCGGCGTTTTCGATATTCACCTGCGAAACGGGAACAACGACAAAATGGAAAACATGATCCAATTCGGCGCGTTGACCGGACTTGAAGCCATGTCGGAAGGACCATTTAAAAGAGGCGGCAAGGCTTCATACCTCGTGGCTTACCGTTACTCCTTTACCGGATTGGCACAGAATCTCGGAATTCCGATTGGAACCCAGGCCACACCTTATTATCAGGATCTGACATTCAAGATCAATTCGGGAGATACGAAATTCGGCCGGTTCACATTTTTCGGATTGGGCGGAACCAGTCACATCGACTTTCTGCACAACAAGGTTGACTCAACCGACATTTTTGCAAACCCAGGAGAGGATGCCTATTCAAAAAGTAAAATCGGGGTGATCGGAGTGAGCCACTTCATTCATCTCAGCAAGAAAATCTACTGGAAAACCGTGGCGGGCATTACCTATTCCGAAAACGGCTACAGCCTCGATACCATCAATGGCGCCATTGACCCTGTCAGGGTGCGTGACTCAAAGGACATAGAGGTTCGTTACGGCATCAACTCTTTCCTCGATTATAAAATAAATTCCCGGGTGATGGTGAAAGCCGGGATTCAATTTGATTTTCTGAACCTGAACCTGAGTCTGTCCGATCGCCGGTTTTCCACTGAATGGCAATATCTGTGGGATTTCAGGGGAAATACCACCCTGCTGGCAGCATACATTGAATCGAAATACCGCGTTACTGAAAAACTCACCATCGATGCAGGGCTTCGTTCCCAGTTCCTTACTTTGAACAACTCCATCTCCGTCGAACCCCGGATCGGGCTCAAATATCATATCAACGAGAAAAACTCCATCGGGCTGGGGTTTGGGCTCCACAGCGAAATGCAGCCGCTCTCGGTCTATTATTACCGCTTTCTTAACCCCGACAATACTTATGACGAGTCGAACCAGGATCTGGGATTTACCAACAGCCGCCATTTTGTGGCATCTTATGAAGTACGTCCGTTCAAAGACTGGCGGATCAAAACAGAGTTGTATTACCAGATGCTTTTCGATGTGCCGGTTTCACAAACACCCAACAGTTTTTCAATGTTAAACGAAGGATCGTCTTTTGCCCCGACAGAAGAGGCCAATCTCACCAACAAGGGAACCGGCAGCAACTACGGAGTTGAACTGACTATCGAAAAATTCTTTTCCCATGGATATTATGCACTGGCAACCGGTTCCTTTTACCAGGCCAAATATAAGGGCAGCGATGGCGTTGAGCACAATACGGCATTCAACGGGCAGTTTGTTTACAACATTTTAGCCGGAAAAGAATTCAAAGTTGGAAAGGCAAAACGGAATTCATTTTCGGTTGACCTGAAGTTTTCCCATGCCGGGGGCCGTTATTACACCCCGGTTGACCTTGCAGCCTCACAGGCGGCAGGAAAACAGGTGACCATGGGCGATGCTTATGCGTTTTCAGAAAGGTATCCGGATTTTTACCGGCTGGATGTGAAGGTGGGATTTACTTATAACAGTAAAAAAATCAAACTCGCCCAAACCTTCTATTTCGATATCCAGAATGTGACTGGCCATCAGAATGTTTTTGCACAGCAGTACAATCCGGTAACGAAACAAGTCAATACTTTGTATCAGATTGGTTTTTATCCGAACTTTGTGTATAAAATACAATTTTAGGATCGCACAGGCAGGAATTATTTCTCGCAGATGGCGCAGAAAAGTATCGCAGATTTCGCAGATTTTTATTTTTCTGCGCAATCTGCGTCTCTTTTCCGCGCAATCAGCGAGAAACATTTTAATCGTCATGATGAAGAAAGCAGCATAATTCTAAAAGGAAAAGGATAGAAACTGTAGCATTTACGGTTGACAAATAAAAATACATTATTAATTAGGAAAACGCCTGGGTTTTATATTACATTTGTAACAAACAAGTATCACAATGCCTAAATCCGGCAAGTATGAAAACCCTTATCCTCGTTTCATTAATGATCTGCCTGTCTGCCACGACCATGGCCCAGGTAGCAGTGAACACAACAGGCGCTGCTCCCGCAACCAGTGCCATGCTCGATGTGGTAAGCAGCAACAAAGGCATCCTTTTCCCACGTGTCGCACTCACGGGCAGGTTCAATGCCTATCCGGTTCCCGGACCCGTGGCAGGTCTGGTAGTATATAACACAGCCTACGTCTCGGATGGCATGAACACGCTTTATCCAAATAATTTTTACTACTGGAACGGCTCATCCTGGGACATGCTCATGAACCAGTTTGAAGATAATGTAAAATTATGGAGCATGTCCAGCTCTACCGTTGGAAACATCTACGAACGTGCGTCCGGCAATGTGCTGATCGGCCCCAACGGAACCGTAATGGACGCCGCGCCGAGCGCCAAACTCGAAGTCAGGTCCACAGACAAAGGTGTTTTATTCCCGCAGGTTTCAATCGACAGCCTGAAAGATATTACCAGCGTGGCCAACCCCGCCAACGGCCTTGTGGTTTACAATACGACCCAGCCGGGAGCCCGGTATGACATGATGAAAGGTTACTATTATTATGATGCCACGGCATTGAAATGGGTCAGGCTGGCCGATAACCAGTATGACAATCAATGGCAGTTAGGAACGGGGGGATATTGGGGTGTCGAACTGAAAAATAAAAACAACGGGGTCGATATATCCGATCCCTATAACGGGGCACAGTATGCTTTCTCTCCCAAGGTCAAGATAGCAAAGATCGTTGATTCGCTTACCGCTTATTCTCTTAATGTAAACGCCCTTGTTTTGTCCGGCACGGTCAATAAAGTTTCCAGTAATTGGATCAACCATCAGAAAACCAGCATTGTTTTCGAAAACAACTTCATATCGCACCAGGGTTGGGGCCTCTCTCCCGGTTCAACGATCTCTTCCTTCGTGAACGGCACTACTATCAATGATCTCAAATCCGGATTGAACCTTTATACCTTTGCAACTCCTGCATTTTCTGTCATCGACACCCCGACTATATCCATGGTGCGCAGAAATGTGGCGATTGGTGGTTACGCGGTGGATAATGGTTATTATAATGATGCAAGGCTGTCGATCCCCAGTTTCAAAGATTGCGACAACCTGAATTTATCCAACCCGGTAAATTCGGCTTTTAAATGGGCCATGTATGTTGATGGTGGTTCAGGCGCCCTGAATTTCTACCGCAACAACAGCCTCATGGGTATCTTCAGTCCCATTAACGGTGCTTACACCAATTTCTCCGACAGCCGGATGAAAAAGGATGTGGAGGATATTAAACCAGCCCTTTCGGGGCTTTTATCAATGAAAGCATATTCTTACCGTTATGTACAGAATAATGCCGATGATCCGAAAACATTGGGATTCATGGCGCAGGATGTGCTTAAACACTTCCCCGAACTGGTTTCCGAAACTATCGACAGGGAATCCAAAGAGAAACTTTACCTGGTTAATTACAGTGGATTGGGCGTAGTCGCAGTCAAAGCCATCCAGGAACAACAGGCAGTTATCGCCAGTCAGCAGAAACAGATCGATGAACTGAAAGCAGAGATCAAGGAAATCAGACAATCACTCCTTAAAAAATAAAGCCATGAAAACAGGACTCTTTCTTATTGCCCTTTTACTGGCTTTCCGGGCATTTTCCCAGCAGCCGCAGGTTCCGGTTGTGGTGAATGGAAAACCGGTCGCGAATCCGCAGGTAAATCAGGTAAACGATGGTTTCGTCATGGTGTCGAATCAGGGCAATTCCTCAGTCGGAACTGTTTCTCCCGGAACAACCAGGCCGGCCCCGGTTCCGGTTTCTCCGAATGGACAGGTAAAAGTTCCTGTTTCAATCGATGGTAAAATAGTTGACGAATCGGAATATACCGCCGGGAACGGAGGTATGGTCATCATATCGGCAGGAAACACCAGCCAGAATAAAGCTGTTGGCCCAAACGGGAAAACCGGCGGGGCATCTGTTCCCAAAATAAAAATACCGGATGGCATAAAAGTTGATTCTTCAAGACAAGGAATTCTTGTTGGAGGAAAGCAATTTTAACTGAGGAAACCACACGTCCACAATCTAAGTTTTTTCATTTATTTTTATATTGGTAGAAAAAATGCTTACTTTTGTTACTTAAAGTCTGCATTAAAATGGTTAAAAAAGGAATTTTAAATCAACTCGTACACGTTCACGACTTGACCAGCCTTGAGCAGCATTTGTTTTATTCCTACCTGGCAAACAACAAATTAACTTTCGACAAAAATCCAATATTAACAAGATATTTCAAGGATTTTGAAGAAAACCCCCAGCTTTGTATTGATATTTCTTCAATGGGTATTTCAAGTATTAAGGAACTTGAAAACTATTTGGAGTTAATAATACCTGTTTGTGACAGAAAATTTAACGGGGCATTTTTTACACCAGGTTACATCATTGATTTTATCATTCATGAAATCAGACCGCAGGAAAATGAAATCAATCTTGACCCAAGTTGTGGTTGCGGTGCATTTTTGGTCGGCCTGACAGATTATTATAAAAAAGTATTTAACAAATCGATTAAAAAAACAATCAAAGAAAATATTTTCGGTTCAGACATTCTCGATTACAATATTCAAAGGACAAAACTTATCCTGACAATCTACGCTTTACAAAACGGAGAGCACCTCGACGACAACGATTTTAATTTGTTGCACCAAGACAGTTTGCGGGCTGATTGGAAAACCAGGTTTGATAATATTTTAGGCAATCCGCCTTATGTGAAATTTCAGGACCTCACTGACAATATCCGAAGCTATCTGGCAAACCAATGGTTAACCGTGGAGGGAGGAACTTTCAATTTATATTTTGCATTTTTTGAACTTGGATACAATTTGCTAAAACCAAACGGGAAGCTTGGATACATTACGCCAAATAATTATTTCACATCGTTGGCCGGTGAATCATTGCGCAGGTATTTTCAAGATAAAAAATGTGTGACCCGGATTATTGATTTCAGTCATAAGAAAGTTTTTGATGCGCAAACATACACTGCAATTACGTTTTTAAACAAACAACAAAACCAGGCAATAACTTATGATAGAATAAACGATGGCCTTAGCCCTGAATTGTTTTTAGTAAACGCTAATGGTTCACCAAATTATTTAAAAAATCTGGAAACAAAAAAGTGGCGACTTTTAAAATCAGACGAGCAGCAAAATATCAGAACGATTGAGACGATAGGCAAGCCTATCGGCAAACTGTTCGACATTTGCGTTGGCATTGCAACTTTGAAGGACGAAATTTTCTTCATAGATGGCAGCAAAACGAAAAATGGTTATTTCATAAAAACAACCGATAACGGAATCTTTGAAATTGAAAAAGAAATTGTAAAGCCTGTTTATAAGATTTCTGATTTCAGAACACAAGAAGAAATTGAACATAACCCGAGAAAAATTATATGTCCTTACAAAATCAACAACGGAACTGCCATTGCCATCCCGGAAAATGAGTTTAAAAAAGATTTTCCTAAGTGCTTCAATTATTTTGTTTCAGTGAAAGAAATTCTTTTAACAAGGGATAAAGGTAAAGTAACCTATGAGCCCTTCTTCGCTTGGGGCAGAACACAGGGCTTAACAAGAAAAGGAAAGAAATTATTAAGTCCAACATTTAGTCAACACCCACGGTTTTTATTGGTTGCAGAAGAGGGGTTTTTCACTAATGGTTACGGCCTTTATTTTCGTGGGAAAGAAAGTAATGGGTTATTTAGAGAGTTAATAAGTCCAATTGCACAGTTAGAAAACATTGATGTGGTTCAGAAAATTCTAAACTCATGTGTTATGGATTACTATGTCAGAAAAACCAGTGTTGCCATCGAAGGTGGTTATCCATGTTATCAGAAGAATTTTATTGAGAAATTTACTATTCCTGAATTAAAACAAACTGAAGTTGAAACTATTCGTGGTTTTCAAGGCACACAAGAAATTGATGAATTTTTAATTGAAAAATATCAGCTCAATATGCCGGTTCCAAAGCGTTTTTCGTACACATCAAGCAAAGTCCTTGCTAATCCGGTATAGTTCTGATTATCCATTGATGAAATTGAATTGGCTGGCAACAAATTATCATTGATCAATTCTTGAGTGGTATTATAAATTTTTACTGGCGATTGAAAAAAATCTGCAATTATTAATGCAACCCTTTCGTATTTAAAATCATCATCCCGTTGACTTGCCCTAAGGTTTAATGCAGCAAATCCTTTGATATATTTTTCCAAATAATTTGCAGTTGAAACCGTAAACGGTTTGTAAACAGCATTTTTTCTGGCGACTTGCGCAGAATCAAGTTCTCTGACAGAGATCAAATAAACTTCTCCAAGAACCATTTTTGGAACACGCCTGTGAAGATTTAGTGGTTCAGCATAGGTTCGTTCAAACATTGTATCGATATTATTGCCTAAACTACTCAATTGGCTTCTAAGATTTATGGACAATATGTGCTCTGAGAACAATTCCCCATAAGGTTCTGTTGTTCCTGTATTATATAGCCCGTTAAAATCAACCCTTTCCGTTCTTGGAACTTTATCATTAGGAAAAATACAAATGTCTTGTTTTTTGAACTTTAAAAAGCCCGCTAAGGTTTTTTCACCGTTAGCTTGACCAAGGGGTGGATGTATCAAATTAGGATTTACTCCTTCACTAATTAAGGATGCTTTTACAACTTCGTGGAGAAGATTGATGAGTTGTTGGGAAGTAATTAACGAGTTTTTTCCGGCAACACCTGAAAACCGAATTACATCCTCAACAGATATTTTAATAATCTCAAGTGCTTCCGGCAAACACAACGGTTCAGTTGACGAAGATGATATTCTTTCATCAATAGCATCTTTAATTTCTTGTAATGTTCTCAAATTTATCGGTATTAAAAAATTCAATCATGGTGACACCAAGCGCAAAAGCAATTTTTTCAATATTGACTATGGAAATATTTCGCTGACCATTTTCAACGCTTGCAATGTAACTTCTATCCAAATCAGCACAATAAGATAAATCCTTTTGCGACATATTTGCTGCTATCCGTAGTTCCTTTATTCGATGTCCAATTTTTTCTTTTACATCCATTCCACAAAAGTCAGAATATGTTGACTATAAATCAAAGACTATGAGTAACATTTTAAATGTGCCAATGTGGATGCACTGCCCGGTTTTTACAATCCAACCACCCGATTCGACAATTCAACGGGTTTTCACTTTCGCACCCCGTCGGGAAGCCCGTATTTTGCCGGAAAAAAAAATGAAAAAGAGACTATTTTTAATTTCAGCGACAGTCCTGTTATGGATGTCCAATTTTGTAGTTGCCCAAAAGGTTATTATTCCTTTGACCAGCCAAATTACGGTTGATGATACCTATACGATCATCTGGAACGGCACAAGCACAGCTTACCGGTATGTTGATGAAAAGTGGGAACGGGCAGCGGACTATGATTACATTTTCAACGTGGTTCAAAAACGTTATGAAAATCAGTGGAAGTCAATAAAAACTCTTCACCGCCTGCATCCGGATTATGACGGAAAGGCAGGGCAAAGGGATCAGACCATGTATTTTGAATTGAACTACAGCGCCCGTAACGACTCCGTTATCAGTGTTTTGAATTCTTCATTAGGTCAGGGAAACGGTTTCACCGACAAAGAGTTCAGAAACCAGACATTGGAATTTAAAGTTGAGAATATTAGTAAATTTGCTCCTTATGATCACATTCGCATAACCCAGGAATACAAATACGAACAGGGGGTTTTGGAAGAAACGGTATTTTTGTTCAAGAAAAAAGACGGGAAAGAAATTCCATTTATGAAGAACGAAGAGCGGGCCTCCTTTTATATGAAGGGAAAATTGGACAAGGCGCCTACAACATTTAAACAATAGACTCATTGACTCTTTAATCCCAAAAACACAAAAATGACAAAAATACTCATCATCAACGGGCATCCCAATAAGGACAGTTTTAACTTCGCCCTTGCAGAGGCTTATAAAAAAGGCGCCCTGAAATCAGGCGCTGAGGTAAGCGAAATCATTATCCGTGATTTGAAATTCAATCCCAATTTACAATCGGGTTATCAGAAACGGACTGAACTGGAACCCGATTTACTGGATGCCTGGGAAAAGATCAAATGGGCCGATCATCTGGTCTGGATCCATCCGGTTTGGTGGGGCGGACTTCCCGCGATCGCCAAAGGTTTCATTGACCGTCTTTTTCTGCCCGGCTTCGCTTTCCAATACCGTGAAAACTCGGTTTGGTGGGACAAACTGCTCAAAGGCAAAACCGCGCATATTATCACCACACTTGATCAGCCCGGCTGGTATTACCGGTTGATGTTCGGCCAGCCCAGCGTTAATCAGTTGAAGAAATCAACCCTTGAATTCTGCGGGGTAAAGCCAGTAAAAACAACTCTTTTGGGTCCGATGAAGAGTTCAAAGAAAGCTGACAGGAAAAAGTGGTTGGAAAAAATTGAACATTTCGGAAACGATGCTGCACAATAAATCGAGATTTTTGTACATGGTCATGCTTGGGATCATGATCACCTTATCGCTCGGGTTGTTCGTGCCCGGTAAAACCATACCTGAGCTTCATTACTATGATTTTTTAGTTTCCATCATCATATCCATCATGGTTTGGGAGGGCAATCTGCGCATTGACCATTGGTTAAACCAGAAATATCCCTGGATTACCCGCACGGGGAAAAGAATCCTTGTTCACCTAATCGTTGGGGTTGGGTTCAGCGCCTCGGTCATCTTCGTCGCATCCTTTATTTTCACCCAAATTTCCAATGATATCCTGATAAACAGAAAGGATTTTTTTAAAGTTGTTTTTATCGTTCTGGGGGTTTTGGTCCTGATGTCGGTTTTTCTGCTGACCATTGAGGTAAGTACACAGTTTTTCCGGCACTGGAAGAATTCATTGGTTGAAATCGAAAAATACCGCGCCGAAAGCCTTCAGGCACAACTCCAGAATCTGAAAAACCAGATCAACCCGCATTTCCTGTTCAACAACATGAGCGTCCTCTCTTCGCTGGTTTACAAAGATCAGGATAAAGCTGTTGAATTTATCAATCAACTATCTAAGGTTTATCGTTATATTCTTGACAACCAAAACAGTGAGCTTATATCAGTGGAACAGGAACTGCTCTTTATCAAATCCTATATCTTCCTGTTGCAGATCCGGTTCGACAGAAACTTCATCTTCCGGCAGGAGGTTGACAAAAATCATCTGCGACGTTTAATTCCTCCGATGGCTTTGCAGATTCTGATCGAAAATGCCATCAAGCACAACGAATTATCTTCGGAAAACCCGCTGACGATATCAATCATCTCCGGGGATGAAAACCTTGTTGTAACCAATAACCTGAAGGCGCGCCTCCAACATGAACCAGGTTCACAAACCGGTTTGCAAAATATCAGGGCGAGGTACAAATTTTTTACTGACATCCCGGTGGAGATCATTCAAAACAGCCACTCTTTCATTGTAAAAATCCCTTTATTGTCGTCCAAATGAATGTAGCAATCATCGAAGATGAAAAACTGTCGGCAGAACATCTTTGTAATCTTCTGACGAAACTTGATCCGTCCATCAGGGTTTTACAAAC
Organism: Bacteroidota bacterium; assembly: GCA_037131145.1. GTDB lineage: Bacteria > Bacteroidota > Bacteroidia > Bacteroidales > FEN-979 > CAIVAT01. The sequence continues at coordinate 5,419 of JBAXRP010000044.1, read as the reverse complement.
CTTCGACACCGTTAAGACCAGTGTTCTTGCCTTCAAAAACGGGCTGAAGGCAGATCTTCTGTTTGTGGATATTCATCTGGCCGACGGGTTGAGTTTCGACATCTTCCAGGAAATTTCCATTGATACCCCCATCATTTTTACAACGGCTTACGACGAATATGCCATCCGGGCGTTTAAACTTAACAGCGTTGATTACCTGTTGAAACCGATAGGCATGGAAGATTTGAGAAATGCGCTCGGGAAATTTAAAAAACTGGGACGGAATGATCATTCAATCATGCTTGACAACATTGTCCAGTCTTATCAGTTCATGAACAAACAATATAAAAGTCGTTTCATGATCAGGATTGGCGAAAATATTGTTTCAGTGAAAACCGCGGATATTGCCCATTTTATTTTTGAAGACGGCATTGTGCTGCTGGTCACAAATTCCAATCACCGTTATCCGGTTGATTTCACGCTGGATCAATTGGAATCGTTGCTTGATCCCATCGAATATTTCAGGATTAACCGGAAGGTCATTATCAATTTCAACTCTTTTCAAAAGACAGGAACTTATTTTAACAGCCGGCTGAAAATTACCTCTCACCTGTTGCACGACGACGACTCGATTGTCAGCCGCGAACGGGTCAACAGCTTTAAGGAGTGGCTGGGGAGATAGCTTGCCCATGAAGTTGAAAAGCCTCTTTCAGCCTCACCCCTTTTTCGGTTTTTTCAACCGTACAGCATTCAAACCGGATATCGTGCTCAAAAAAGAGGATATATCCCTTCTCCGCAGCTTCGTTCATGAAAACCTCCTTCTCCGCCAGTGTAATCAGCGGACGGGTGTCATAACTCATCACATAAGGCAGAGGAATATGTGCCACCGATGGAAGGAGGTCGGCCATATAGATAATGGTCTTTCCATTATACTCAATGAAAGGAATGACCTGACCGTCGGTATGACCGTTGAAAATCCGGTATGAAACATGAGGTAACAGCCCGCCATCTTCTTCGAGGAGATTCAGCCGCCCTTTTTCGCGGATTGGAAGGATGTTTTCTTTCATGAATGACGCTTTTTCGCGATTGTTCGGGTTGGTTGCCCATTCCCATTGCCTACGGCTGGCGTGGTATGTTGCATTTTTAAAAGTTACCTCATATTCGGTTTTGCCTTCATTCCATCGAACTGCGCCGCCGGCGTGGTCAAAATGGAGATGAGTAAGGATAACATCGGTAATGTCGTCAACTGAAAAACCCACGGCTGCGAGTGATTTCACAAGAGAATCATCGCCGTTGAGATAATAATTTGCGAAGAATTTTTCCGACTGTTTGTCGCCAATGCCGCAATCAATGAGGATTTTCCGATCGCCGTCAACAATCAGCAAACAGCGCATTGACCAGTTGCAGAGGTTGTTCTCATCGCAGGGATAGAGTTTACTCCACATTACTTTCGGCACAACTCCGAACATGGCGCCGCCGTCTAACTTTAAATTGCCTGTACTAATGGGAATTAACTTCATGGGTTTCCTTGATTTAATAATTCAAAAGGCAAAAGGCAAAAAATTAGCCTGATGCTGCCATTTCACTTTTGAACCCTGAACTTTGAACCTGAAACTTTGAACTTTGAACTTTGAACTCTTTCAAAGATACTCCTGCACCTCCATCTCTCCCTTCAGTACGCGCAAAGCATTCGACGCCATTGATTGCAACTCGTTGTCGCCGGCATAAATAAAGATAGGCGCAAATTTTTCGACGTGATCAATAATGTTGCGCACAACAAACTGGCTGTGGGCAAGGTCGCCGGTGATGAGAATGGCGTCGGCATTTCCTTTCAGCACGGCAAACATTTCGCCGATGCTTTTGGCAACCTGGTATGCCATGGCTTCCATGATGAGTCGCGCGTGAACGTCGCCATCATTGATCCGGTATTCAATTTCGTTGATATCGCGAGTTCCGAGATGCGCATTCACGCCTCCGCAATGGGTGAGCAGACAAAGCATTTCATCAAGGGTTTTCGTTCCGCTGAAACACATTCTTACCACATCGCCCATTGGAAGAGATCCGCTGCGAACCATCGAAAAGGGTCCGTCGCCCTCAAATCCCTGGTTCACATCAATTACACGTCCCTTGCGGTGAGCGCCAACCGTTGTTCCGTTACCGATATGAGCAATGATGAGGTTCATCTCCTCGTACTTCATCTTGTGGGTTTCGGCGTGCATCTTTGCCACCGCTTTCTGGTTCAAAGCGTGAAAAATTGATCTCCGTTTGATTTCAGGAGCTCCGGTGATCCTCGCCAGTTCATGAAATTCATCAACAACCGTTGGATCGGCAATCATAGCCCTTGCTCCGGGAACTTCTGCGGCAATTGCTCCTGAAAGTAATCCTCCAATGTTGATGATATCTTCGCCAACCGGGGAGTTATTCAAATCTTTCTTTAAAAGTTCATTTACCTCATATACCCCCGATTGAACCGGCTTGATCAAACCTCCGCGGGAGATCACGATTTTCAATTGATCAAGTCCAAAATCATTGTTTTTTAATTCCCGTAGCACAATGTCTTTACGAAACTGAACCTGTTCGTAAACCGATTTGAACTTCTTCAGCTCTTCCGCAGTGTGTTTGCGGTTGATCATGTAAAGAAGTTTGTAATTCTGGTAAACCGCAATCTGGGTTAGAAAATCCTTGGGATTGACAACTAAAATGTTAAAAATGGTCATATAAGTTTTTTTTAATGCGCTACATGTTCCTGCGATACTGCCCTCCGACTTCGAACAGGGCGTCGGTAATCTGTCCTATGGAACAAACTTTTGAGGCTTCCATAAGGCTTTCAAAGATATTACTATTTTTAATTGCCGCGGCTTTCAACTGTTCAATCATCTCTGTGGATTTTTGTTTCCAAGTACCGTGAAGTTGTTTAAGCATTTGAATCTGATACTGTTTCTCCTCTTCAGTGGCTCTGATTATCTCACCCGGTAAAACGGTAGGCGAACCTTTGCTCGAAAGGAAAGTATTCACGCCAATGATGGGAAGTTTTCCTGTGTGTTTGAGCGTTTCGTAATAGAGACTCTCCTCCTGAATCTTTCCCCGCTGATACATGGTTTCCATTGCGCCGAGTACTCCACCCCTTTCTGAAATTCTTTCAAACTCGATCATCACGGCTTCCTCTACGAGGTCGGTCAACTCCTCAATGATAAAAGCCCCCTGAAGCGGATTTTGATTTTTTGCCAGTCCCAGTTCATTATTAATAATCATCTGGATTGCAATTGCCCGGCGAACAGATTCCTCGGTGGGCGTGGTAATCGCTTCATCATAAGCGTTGGTATGAAGAGAATTACAATTGTCGTAAATGGCATACAGCGCCTGAAGAGTTGTTCGGATATCGTTGAAATCAATTTCCTGGGCATGAAGGGATCGCCCGGATGTTTGAATGTGGTACTTCAGCATCTGAGACCGCGAATCGGCTTTGTATTTGAGCTTCATGGCTTTTGCCCAGATCAGCCGCGCCACGCGCCCGATAACCGAATATTCGGGATCAACCCCGTTGGAAAAGAAAAACGAAAGGTTCGGCGCGAATTTGTTCACATCCATTCCGCGCGAAGCGTAATATTCCACGTAGGTGAAACCATTTGCAAGGGTGAATGCCAGTTGGGAAATCGGATTAGCGCCAGCTTCTGCAATGTGATATCCTGAGATAGAAACTGAGTAGAAATTCCTGACGTTATTGTCAATGAAATACTGCTGAATATCGCCCATCATTTTCAGGGCAAAGTCAATGGAAAAGATGCAGGTGTTTTGCGCCTGGTCTTCCTTGAGAATATCAGCCTGAACGGTTCCGCGCACAAGGCTCAGCGTTTCGCGTTTGATTTTCGCGTAAACTTCAGAAGGTAAAACCAAATCGCCGGTAACGCCAAGCAACATCAGTCCGAGACCGTCATTGCCTTCCGGAAGGTCGCCCTGATAATGAGGTCTTTCGGTTCCTGCCTCGCGGTAAATCTTCTCAATCTTCTTTTCAACTTCCGCTTCCATTTCATGTTGACGGATATATTTTTCGCATTGCTGGTCAATGGCTGCATTCATGAAATAACCGACCATTGTGGGCGCGGGTCCATTGATAGTCATCGAAACGGAGGTATTCGGATCAACGAGATCGAATCCGGAAAAAAGTTTCTTGGCGTCGTCGAGACAGGCAATGGAAACTCCGGCGTTGCCGATCTTCCCATAAATATCGGGACGAATATCGGGGTCAAAACCATAAAGCGTAACCGAATCGTAAGCAGTTGAAAGCCTTACGAAAGGCATTCCGCGCGAAACATAATGGAACCGCTTGTTGGTGCGTTCGGGTCCTCCTTCGCCGGCGAACATCCGGGTAGGATCTTCGCTTTCGCGTTTGAAAGGGAAAACTCCCGCCGCGTAAGGAAATTCACCCGGCACATTTTCCCGCAGGTTCCATTTCAGAATGTCGCCCCAGGCTTCATACCGCGGCAATGAGATTTTAGGAATGCTTAGTTTGGAGAGTGATTCGATGTGGGTTTCCACCCTGATTTCTTTATCCCTGACTTTGTAAACATAGAAATCATCTTTATAGGATTTAACCTTGTCCTTCCAGCCCTTTAATATTTCGTAATTTACAGGGTCAAGTTTTTTCAGGTTTTGTTCAAAGAGGAGGTCGAGTTCGAGCATCATACCTGTCTTGTTGCAGGTTCTTACTCCGTCGGCGTTACTAACCCCGTCGCGGTGGGCGCTTCCCCTCAGCGTTTCGATGGTTTGGGAAATGGAATACAATTGCTGCGCAACCTTCGCCTGGTCAACGGTCCATTGATTATAGCCATGAATAGTTTCGGCAATTTCCGCGAGATAACGGGTACGCGACGGAGGAATGATGAAGATCTTTTCATTCATCGCCTCTCCGAAAATATTCTGGTTTTGAAATCCGGCGCCAGTGCGCTCATTGATTGTTCTGACAAGAGCAATGTACAGTTCATTCACGCCGGGGTCGTTAAACTGCGACGCCACCGTTCCATAAACAGGCATCTCTTCGGCAGGTTTGTCAAAGAGTTTCCGGTTGCGCTGATACTGTTTTTTTACGTCCCGCAGGGCATCGAGGGCACCACGCTTGTCGGATTTGTTAATCGCCACAAGGTCGGCGAAATCGAGCATGTCAATCTTTTCGAGCTGACTTGCGGCGCCGTATTCCGGGGTCATCACATACAGCGTTACATCGCTGTGGTCAACTATCTCGGTGTCCGATTGTCCGATCCCGGATGTTTCCACTACCACAAGATCAAAACCTGCAACCTTTGAAATGTTGATGGCATCTTTCACATATTTCGACAGGGCAAGGTTCGATTGCCGCGTGGCAAGAGACCGCATATAAACGCGCGGATTGAAAATGGCATTCATCCTGATCCGGTCGCCAAGCAGCGCACCGCCAGTTTTTCGC
>JBAXRP010000043.1:0-23130 GCA_037131145.1 Bacteroidota bacterium | reverse complement strand
ATGATTGCCAAGAATAGCGTAAACGCCATATAAAGCTTTAAGCCTGCTGAGAATCTGCCCGAAATCATTACCATCTACGGTACTGTAATTAAACATATCTCCGGTGAAAAAAATCACATCCGGATGAAGTTCATTAATGGAATCAACTGCAACGGCGAGTTTTTCATCGCATGTCCAACTACCGAGATGAATATCCGAAACCTGAACAATTCTGAATCCATTGAACGATTCCGGCAAGTCGTTCAGGATAATTTCCTGCCTCGATACCGTAAAAGCAAACTGACCGAATATCATTCCACCCACCATTACAATAAACACGATCGTTCCGGCAAGCCATCCGGTCAGAACGAAAAAATCCATTCCGTTTCGCACATTAAAAGAACCCTTCTTTAACAATCCACCGGTGAAAAGCAACCTGATTGTCCGTAAGAAAATAGATAAAATCCAAAAAACGATTGGAAACAGTTTCACAAGAAACAGGATCAGAAGAAGGCTTACAAGGTAAGTTCTGAATGCGATGGGCCAATTGAGGTAAGGAAAAAATATAACGGCTACCAATGAACCCGCAGAAATCAGCATTGGAGACCAGTAACCAACCGCGATTAGTATTCGCGCCGGTTTACTGTATTTGCCCAATGCGCGGTTAACCGAAAGCCAAAGTCCCGCGTCAAAAAGCAAATAAAAAAATAAAAGTCTTAGAAATCCACCGTATTTAGGAAGGAAGGACGTTAAGCCAATTACAAGAAGAAGGGCTGCAACGACGAACAGCCCTGCCCCAAGTATCCTTTTCATTTGGTTTTGACGTAATTAATCAAGCCTTTTGCATCGAAAATTTCCATCAACTTCGACGGTAAGGCGGCAAAAGCATATTGTTTATCGTTTAGAATGACGAGACCTTTTGCAAAATCAATATCTACTTTGTCGCCCTGCTTATAGGCGTCAACTGCTTCGGGAACGAGGATAATCGGCAACCCCTGGTTAACCGACGACCGGTAAAAAATCCGGTTCACCGATTTACAGACGACCGCTTTGATACCAACAAAGGCAAGTCCTACCGAAGGATGTTCGCGCGAGCTGCCACAGCCAAAGTTGGAACCAGCAATAATAACATCGCCGGCTTTCGCGCGGTCAGAAAAACTGTTATCAAATCCTTTGAAAAGATGGGGCAGTATTTTCTCCGGTTCGGTACTTTGTACGTTGTATGTGAGATTTCCTGCAAACATCTGGTCGGTATTAAGATTATCCACATCGGAATAATTCCAGACGCCTTCGCTAAACCGGTCTTCGCCTTCCCTGATGTCCACCGTTGCGCTTTGAGGGGCATGGTAAGGAAATTTGTCATTGGCAATTATACCGCGAGGATCGGCTATTTCTCCCTTCAATGCCGACATTGCAACAGTTGCCGGAGAAGCAAGATAAACGCTGGAAGCATTGTTTCCCATTCTTCCTTTGAAATTTCGGTTAGCCGTTGAAATAACATTTGTGTTGTCGGCGGGAATACCTTGTCCAGTGCCGAGACATGGACCACAGGAAGAAGATAAAACATTGGCGCCTGCATCCATAAAAATTTCAATTAAACCTTCCTTCATGGCTTGCATAAAAATATCCTTCGAGGCGGGAATTATTTGCAGTTGCATATATTTTGGAACTTTCTGTCCCTTTAGAACAGCGGCAGCTTCACGAAGATCCTGCAAACGACCGTTGGTGCAGGTACCGATGAGAGCCTGATGAATCCTGGTTCCCTGAACTTCAGAAACGGCTTTCACGTTATCCACATTATGCGGCGCGGCAACAACCGGGAAAACCTGACTAAGATCAATAACAATTTCGTTGAGATAGATTGCATCCGGGTCAGCCCATAAACCTTCCACCTTCTGACCAAAATGAGCTTCAAGGACTTCATCGGCAGGGAACACAGCATTTTTCGCGCCCATTTCCGAAGCGAGATTTGATAATACCATGCGGTCGGAGATGGTCAGAGTTTTAACGCCCTCGCCATGGTATTCGATTGACATATAGTCGGCGCCGCTCGAACCAATCATGCCGATGATCCACAAGGCAAGATCCTTGGCATAAACTCCGGGTTGAAGGGCGCCGGTAAGGGTTATCTTAACGGACTCAGGAACCCGGAACCATGTTTCACCCTGTTTCCATAAACCGGCAGTTTCGGTACGGTCAATCCCGGCGGCAAATGCGTTGTATGCTCCGGCGGTGCTGGTATGGCTGTCGCTGCCAACAATGATCATCTTTGGTTTCGCATAATATGACATAAGCTGATGACAAATGCCATCGCCGACGTCATGGAACTTTTTAATCCCGAATTTTTCTACAAAGTCACGGATTATCTGGTAATCATTAGCCAGCTTTGAGTTGGTTGGCGGCGCGTTGTGATCGAGTGTGATCAGCAGGGCGTCGGGGTTTGCAAGAGTTGTTCCGCCCATTTTTTTAAATGTGCTGTAAATACTCGATGTATTGTCATGCGACAAAATAATGTCGGGTCTGGCGAAGACTATGCTTCCTTTTTCAGATCCGAAGATTTTTTCGGCAAAGGTTTTTCCTGGCATGGGCGTTGAGATTGGTTAATTGGTTGATGTGCAAATTTCCTGATTTTTTTTGAATTCCGATAGATAAGAATTGGAAAAATTACTATTGCTTTCCGGGATTTTATTTTTACATTTGTTTGAACTCACTGCGAATAAATTTGCAGTGTTTCCTGTCATCGCCTGTAAGATTTTTACAGGAAGTCAACCAAAATTCACCTAAACAATTGTAACATGAAAAAAAGTTTACTTTCATTGATGTTCATCGTTTTTTTGGCGCTTGCCACAATTGGACAAACAGAGTATGTTCCTTTGACACAGGTCGGAAACGTTGCCGATCAAAAAGCCCAGTCGCTTTGGGGCAGTGTTTATTCTTCTGAACCGCTGGCTTATTATTCGAAAAATGATGAGCTGATTGGGTACCGTTTCACTTATTCAGTCAATAATCCATTTCCTGAAAAGGCATTGCTTCTGCAAAAATGCAAGGAAGGTTTTACACAGGGCAATCATAAAGCCCAATGGGGCATTGATGAATATGGAACTATTTTCGTCAGCGCACGAAAAGACATTGCAGTTATCCAGGATTATTCGAAAGCATTATCCCCTGAATACGCTGTGGGTTTGATGATGGAGGAAAAGGCAAAAGAAAAAATTGGCGGGACTATCGCCATTAAAAAAGCTTATTACATTGATTTTCAAAATCAATGGTTTTGTTACACCAACGGAACGGAAGACATCTACGTAGTAGCTTTTCCAGCAATAAAAGCGGTAAGTAAAGATGAATTTCATCAGATTGTTGATTCAAAGTCGTTCTTCTGTGCCCGGGGTGATTACAGCGCCGAATGGGCTCAGTATCTTGGGGGACAGTTTGATTCGCCTGCCGCACAGGTTTGGATTCCCAACCACGATGGAAATTGCAGGTTTTATGACTGGAGCTATGGGTGCTCGCCAACTGCCGCTGCCATGCTCCTCTCTTACTGGGATTATGTTTCATCAATTAGCGCGAGTAATTATTCCAAACTGGTTGATTACTATTTTCAGCGTTGGGATGGTATCGAGGGTGAAACCGATTACCAGGTTCCCAATACCAATAAAGAGCTGGCTATTGCCATGAATACTGACACTATTCTTGAAGGCGGTACCGACAGGATTGATATCGCTCCCGGATATGCTACCGTGTGTAATAATTACAACGGGTATAATTTTACCTGCACCGATCATGACCATGGATCTGATTACGTTTGGTATTTTAATAAAATTGCCAGTGAGATTGGAACATACGGCAGGCCTATCCATATCAGTATTCCCGGTCACTCTGAGTGCTGTGTTGCTTATGAAATCGCAACCAACCTTATTGGAGTTCACAATACATGGTGGGAAGGCGTTCAGTGGATCAGCAGAAGCCAGGTTGAAAGGGTTTACACCATTGAACCCGGAGGCGCTACAGGATATGCAATTGAACTTACTTATCCGCTGGGCGATGTGGGGTATAATCATAATGGAAACGGTGAAACGCTGTATGCAGGCGATGTTTATGAGATAAATTGGAGCGCTGATTATGCCACAGGCTCTTATGTGAAAATTTCTTACAGCGCTAATGGAGGTTATAACTGGACTCCGATCACCACCAACACCCCCAATGATGGCAATTACGATTGGGTTGTGCCTGCCGGCGTAAATTCATCTGCATGCAGGATACTGGTTTACATTTACAACTCATCAAACGTTTTTTCAGGGGGTGACGCCAGTTTAGGGAATTTTAAAATATACCTCGGAGGCAGCATTTCAACCCTCACTGAAGATGTTGTCGTTACAACATCTGCCGAACCTGATTATTACAAGTTTACCCAAAGTGATTATTATTGGGCTGCTGTTGGCGTCAGACCTACATTAACCGCCGATGACTGGGATATTTACCTTTATGATGATATTACTTTCAGCGCCACACTGGCTTCTTCTACTTATGGAGGTTCTAACGTTGATTTTGTAGTCATTGACGCCAACCATTCACCCTTATCCACACGGGGTATTAAAGCCAAAAGGTATGATGGAACCAGTACCGCCAAAGTTGAATTTGAAGGAGGCGCGGATGTCGTTTACGTTGGAACTCCATTACCGACAAGCTGGACCGCTGGCGATGTTGTTGAAATGTATGATGTAAATTTACAACCCGGATATTATAAAGTAACCTTAGACCTCACATCCGGCGCCGCTAACCTGGGAATGGCTTTATATGGCTCTTCCGACGCTCCATATTATGCAGGAAGGTCGGCTTATCTCGCAAGCGCCGATTATTACGGCGCCGGCGCCGATGAATCATTCTTTATCAACATTACCACTGCCGACTGGTACGGACTCTGTTTGTGGGCAAACGACGCCAATTCGGCAAATTTTACCATTAAAGCTGAACTTACAGGTCAATGGATTGGCGGTATTTCGAATGACTGGCACACTGCCGGTAACTGGTCAGGCTCTTATATCCCAACAGCGACTACTGATGTAGTCATTAATTCAGGATATACCTATTTCCCAATCATTTCTTCCGCCGTTGCAAATTGCAACAATATTACCATTGGAAGCGGCGCTAATCTCAGAGTGTTTACTGATGCTTTAAATGTTGCCGGTGATATGACTGTCAACGGTCAGTTGGAAATGACCAATTCCAGTGGGTCAATTTATATTGCAGGAAGTATCTTTTGGGAATCCGGATCAACTGCCAATTATACTGCGGCAGGTTCCATGTATGTTTACGGCGACTGGGAGTTCAGGAGTGGAGCGAATGCTCAGCTTGCAAATGGGTATGTGTTTTTTACCGGGGCTTTAACATCCTATATCAGGAGTTATGAATCAAACTGCGCATTCAGAAATGTGCTAAACAATAAAACCGATGGATACCTCTATTTTAGTTCATCCTCAACCGATACTCTCAAAATAAACGGGTATTATGATAATCTGTCAGCCACAAGCTTGTTCTATTTCAACACCACCCATCCGCTTGTATTAAAAGGTTAGCTTTATAACTACGGTCATATCTATTGCCCTTATGGAACCTTTATTTTCGATGGCACATCTCATACTATTGATTTGAATACAGGGGATTATTTCAATGATATCATTTTCAGTTCAACAGGCAATGTAACATTGGCAGACACGTTAAGGGTGAATGGAAATTTGACTATTAACAGTGGAACTCTCGTTGCCGGAAGCTATCCGATTTTCATCAAAGGTAACTGGGTAAATAATGTTGGAACCGGCGGTTTCAACGAAGGCGCCGGAAAGGTTGTTTTCAATGGAGGCAACTATCATCAGTATTGTTCCAATGAAACTTTTAATATGCTGGAAGTTGATAAATCACTTGGAGGAGCATTCCGGATTAATGGAACAAATGTAACCTGTGCCGGTTATGACTGGACAGCCGGCGCTGTGGATGTTCTCTCAGGGTCATTCACCGCCAATGATCTTGTTGACAACGGGATTTTTGGCAGCTACTATCTCAATGCAGGCGGAACTATTAACTTATACAATCCCAACGGATGGGTTGACCTGGATGGCTATCTTTACATTTATGGTGGCAATTTCAATGTGTATGGCGGAAATGGATCCGACAGTAATTGGCCCTATTCCAGTAATGGTGGGCTAACCATGTCGGGTGGAACCCTCGATTTCAAGAATGTCGGGGTTTATGTAGATAATACAATTACCTATACTTTTACCGAAAATATAACAAATGGAACCATCAAAACATCGAGAGGATTCGGCGTTTACCGGTCAGATTTCACTCCCAGTGGAGGAACAATTGAATTTTATGGACCAACCGATGGACTTTTCTATACATTCAATGGCGGATATGTCAAAAATGTAATAATCAATAAATCTGTTGTTGATAATAGCGAAACCATTTCCAAAGCAATTATTCGCGACAGGGAAAGTTCAACTGTAACTGATGCTCCTCTCGCCAATACTGTCACTGTTTTTACCTCAGCAGATATCAAAGGGAATGTAACAATTCAATCCGGAATTCTCTCTGCCGGAGCTACCACGATCAATGTGGCAGGCGACTGGAATAACATGGTTGGAACAACAGGGTTCTTGGAAGGTACAAGTACTGTTGTGTTCGATGGAGCATTGGCTGCCGATGTTCTTTCAGCAGAAACATTCTTTAACCTGAACCTGAATAAAACGTATTCTTTATACGATGGGTTGGAACTTTTTAATGATATCGCTGTCGCCAATGATCTTCATATCCTTGACGGATGCCTTGAACTAAATGACCCTTCGAATCTATATGTTACAGGAAATGTAACCATTGACCTGAATGCCGGATTGAATGCAAATGATCTCTATGGTGCGGTAGTTTCTGTAGGAAAGAACTGGACAAATGCAAATACTTCTCATACGACTGAATTCGGTTTTGATCCGGGATATTATTCCACTGTTACCTTCAACGGAACTACCGATCAATACCTTTCGACTGCTTGTTTTCAGGAGGATTTCTATAATTTTACCATTGATAAAAGCGCTGGAAAATTCAGGTCAAACGCCAACACTCAATCTTATGGAAACGTGCTGCTACAGCAAGGTAACTGGGAAGATAACGCAACAGGGCTTACACACTCGGTTTGGCATAATTTCACGGTGACAGCGGCAGGGGTTTTCTATAACGCAATTCCGAAGAATACCGTTGAATTCAAAGGCTCTCCCAATTCAATTCTTACATATTCCGGCGTCGGAGGCTATTTCCACAATCTAATAATTAATAAAACTACCGGGTATTCAGTAACCCAGGTAGGAAATACAAGTTGTCAGTTTGATGGGAGCCTTACCATAGATGAAGGTATGTTCGATCAGAATGGATACCAGCTTTATGTTTTTGGGGATGTAAATATTAACGATGCCGGTAAACTAAAACTTCCTGCCGGTTCGCTGCTGGGATTATCTGATTTGAATAGTTTGAATGTAAACAGCGGGGGAACTATGGAAATTGCCGGCTCTTCCATTACTCCGGTATTGATTCAGGCAAATACAGGTACAGCAAGGTATAATTTCAATGTGAATTCGGGAGGAACGATTGCCGCCGACTACTGTGTATTTAAAAATATGACTGCCAATGGCGTAAATGTAAAATCAGGCGCAACGGTTGATCCGGCTCATACTTTCAAGGGCTGCACTTTCCAGGATGGCGCTGCCGGCGGGAGTTTACTGACAATTAACAACGACCAGGTCATGACAATACGAAATGCCGTTTTCCCTTCAAACACCTGGGGTGGCAATTGGAATGTGAGCAAAGTGGGTAATGCGGGGTATGTTTACTTTGTTGATTATTCCGGAGGATTTTCTGGAGAGGCTTATGATAATGACTATTGGGAGCGCATTATATGGGTGATGCCTTTAACTGCAACAGCCACAGCTTCGCCTTCCACAATCTGTTCCGGAACAACTTCTCAGTTAAATGTAAACCGGTTGGGAGGATTAGGGTCATTTACTTATATATGGAGTCCTTCTTCAGGATTGTCAAATCCAGGAATCATCAATCCCGTTGCCAACCCTCTTACAACTACAACATATTATGTAACTGTAACAGACGCCCTTGGAACTACGGCAACCAGCAGCATACTTCTCACAGTCAACCCAATCCTTCCCGTTGGTGTAAGCATTACGGCTTCTGCTAACCCTGTGCCTCCTGCAACTTATGTTACGTTAACGGCGACGCCTGTTAACGGAGGAGCATATCCGTCCTATCAATGGAAAGTAAACGGCGTTAATGTCGGTACGGGTTTACCAACATACTCCTACATACCTTCTAACAATGACCATGTGACTTGTGTTTTAACTTCTATTTATTACTGTGTTTCAGGAAATCCGGCTACTTCAAATATAATCACCATGATGATAGTGGCTGCGAATACATCAGTAACCGGCAATGTTCCGTCGCCGCTCTCACTTTGTTTCGACGCAATCAATACAATAACCGTCGCAGGCACCGGGAGTACATTTGTTGTGGAGAGCGGAGGCAGCGCTATAATGATAGCGGGCGTGAAAATTTTATATCTTCCGGGAACAACCGTACAACCGAATGGTTATATGCATGGCTACATTACAACCACAAATGATTATTGTGGCAGTCCTTTGCCTGCTTTTGTAGCCGTGGCAACCGGCGAACAGGAGCAACCGTTACAATTTGCGACATCCGGTTTCAGTATATATCCAAATCCAACAACCGGAAGGTTTACTCTGATTCAAAAAGGCGACAATTCCGATGGGATTGTCAGAGTTGAAATATTTGGTATGCGAGGAGAAACTTTACGCTCTGAAATACTGATCAATGAACGAAAACATGAGTTTAACATCAGCGACCTTTCTGTTGGTCTGTATTTTGTGAAGGTTGTGAAGAATGATTATGTTGAAACATTCAAACTGGTAGTGACGAGGTAGCAGGGAGTTCATTTCATTTTTAAAATCGGTTTAAAAGACCGGGATTCTGTTTTAATGGGATTCCGGTTTTTTTTTGAGATAACGCTATGAATCTTGTAACTGAGTTTGTATCCCCAATAAAATAAAAATTTTTAGTTCACTGATATTATTGTAATTAAAACTAAATCTAAATAATTCTATCTAAAAAGTTGCATTTGGAATCAATCTGAATTAAATTTGCACTGCAAAATAATTCAGTATTAACTAAAACCCTGGTAAAATGAAAAAAAATTATTCATTGATAACGGTTTTGATTTATTTCATGCTGTTATACTCTTTTTCTGGCATAGCTCAAAACGTTTCCTCTCCAGTACCTGAGGTAATTTCGCCTACACATTTTGACATTTCCCCACCTTTAATTTCCATCCCAATATCAGCGCCACCCGATCAGCCCGTGGACGAGGAATTTAATGAGGAATTAAAAGAAAGATTGTATCCAAATTCCGCAAATGCTTTGCCACAGGGACCTGATCCAGTTTGGCAGCAACAAATGGGATCAACTCAGTTGAACAGAGCCCCGCTGATAAATTATGAAGGAAATCCGAATGGATGGTTTCCTCCCGATTGCAATGGCGAAGTAAGCGCTGACTACTATTTTCAGGCTATCAATGTTTCCTTCCAGATATTTAATAAAACAGGAACGTCATTGTATGGACCCACTAACAACAATACGATTTGGACAGGTCTTCCGGGTGGAACCGACAGTGGCACAGATCCTGTAATTCTTTATGACCAACATGCCGATAGATGGTTCTATTCAGATTTTACTCACTATGCCCCATATTATGTGCGAATAGCAGTTTCAACCACAAATGACCCAACGGGAACATGGTACAGATGGACATATTTATGGGCTTCCCAACCTGATTTTGCAAAATACGGCGTATGGTCCGATGGATATTATATGGCTTCGAACACATCGGGTCAGAAAGATATTGCAGTTTTTGACCGGACTGCGATGATCGCTGGCAATTCAAGTCCTTTGGCGATTTTATTTACCAATTCTTGGCGACCAAACAGCGGTTTTCATTGTATAATGCCATTTGACAATGATGGTCAGTGGGCTTCTGGCGGAACTCCAGGGCAATTCATAACCATAAATGATGACGCCTGGGGTGGAAGCGACCAGTTATGGCTATATACGCTTACTGCCAACTGGGCTAATCCGTTGTCATCAACATTTACCAGATCACAAACGCTTAACGTGGCTGCTTTCGACGCCAATTTCGGTCCTACATGGGATAATATTTATCAGAATGGCACAACACAGAGGCTCGACGCGGTGCCACAGGTGCTTAACTTCCGGGCTCAATACCGGAATTTCGGCACATACCAATCTCTGGTTTGTAACCATACGGTTGACGTTGATAATACTGACCATGCCGGAGTGCGATGGTATGAGTTAAGGAATACTGGCGGTGGATGGTACATTTATCAGCAAGCCACTTACGCGCCCGATGGCGACAGCAGGTGGATGGGAAGTATTGCCCAGAACGGGTATGGCGATATCGCTATGGGATATAGCGTTTCAAGCTCTAATACCCATCCTTCAATAAGGTTTACCGGACGCAAAAAAGGAGATGCGCTTGGAACGATGACAATTGCAGAGCAGAATATATGGGCAGGCGCTTATTCCCAATCAGGCGGTAACCGCTGGGGAGATTATTCAATGACTTCAGTTGATCCTTCGGATGATAAAACTTTCTGGCATACAAATGAATACATTGGTTCAGGAAATGTAAGGCACACCAGGGTAGCAGCTTTCAGTTTTGGAACGGCATGTACAGCGTCGGGTGGCTGCGATGAATATATCAGCAGAGTCCAGGCAGGTTCCATTGACAATTCTACGGCATGCCTGAATTACGCGGATTACACATCAACACATTCTACCAATTTGCCTGTGAATGGCGTTCTGCATGTAACTGTCACAAACGGGAACCCAATTTACCCTAGCGATCAATGTGGAATTTGGGTTGATTGGAACAGGAACGGCAGCTTTTACGATGCCGGAGAAGCAATTACCGTTACCGGTTCGGGAAGTGTCGGACCTTATACAGCAACTATTGTTCCGCCTTCCGGACAAACTTTCGGCAATTGTACAATGAGGGTAAGAATCACATATACAGGCGCCCTTGATCCCTGTGGAGTAACTCAGTACGGTGAAGTTGAGGATTATAATCTGAATCTTACTACAAAAGCGCCCAATGTTTGGACAGGAAATTTTAACAATTACTGGGGAAATGGTCCAAACTGGTCGTTGGAACATATTCCAACTGCCGATGAAGATGTTATTATTCCCAATGTGAACATGCCATGTATTGTTGATTATACTACAAAAGTTTGTAATAACCTGACCTCTTATTCAGGTTCGAACGTGTTGGTTAGTGGAGGTACCTTGACAGTTAATGGAAATATGGACATTCATGGACAGTTGTCAATGGATAATTCCGTTGGCGTTATGAATGTTTTGGGCGACATATACTGGGAAAGCGGCTCAACTGCAAATATTACTGCCGCAAGCGTAATGTGGATTCATGGCTTTTGGGAATTCAGGAGTGGCTGTAATGTTCAGTTGGCTAATGGATTTGTAGATTTTACCGGCAGTACATCAGCGTACATTCGAACATATTCCCCAAATTGTTCATTTAATAATGTGGGAATTTACAAAACGGCAGGTAATTTACTCGGATTGAGTAATTTGTCAACAAATGATCTGATAATCAATGGTTATCTTGGTATTCAGCCGAATGCAACCTTTAGCGGCGCTTCAAATCATTCATTGTTTCTGCGTGGTTTTTTATATAATAACTACCATTTCTTTTTTGATTATGGAACTTTGGTCATGGATGGCGTTAACCAATCCATTAAACCAAATGTTGGAGATTACCTGAAAAATCTTATTATAAGTCCCACCGGAACGACCACTATTGATAATACCTGGTCGAGTACCTTAATAGTAAATGGCAATCTTGAGATACAAAGCGGCATATTTGATCCCCAAAATAATACAGTTGAGGTTGCAGGAAACTGGACAAATTTGGTCGGAGCTGGCGCTTTTACAGAAGGATCAGGACGTGTAATCTTTAATGGTGGAAATTATCATCAATATTGCTCCAATGAAACTTTCAATATTTTGGAGGTAAATAAAACACTGGGCGGCGCTTTCCGCATGAACGGTACAAATGTTATCTGTCAAAGCTATGACTGGACAGCCGGCGCTGTGGATGTTTTGACAGGATCGTTCACCGCAAATGATCTTGCCGATAACGGGCTTTTCGGTAGCTACTATCTTAATGCAGGTGGAACTATTAACTTATACAACACCAACGGATGGGTTGACCTGAATGGCTATCTTTACATTTATGGTGGTAATTTCAATGTTTATGGTGGAAATGGTTCCGACAGTTATTGGCCATATACCAGTAATGGTGGGATAACCATGTCGGGGGGAACCCTGGATTTCAAGGATGTCGGGGTTTACGTCAATAACACCCCAACCTATTCTTTTACTGAAAATATAACAAATGGAACTATCAAAACATCGAGAAGTTTCGGCGTAAGCCGGGCAGATTTCACTCCTGGTGGAGGGACAATTGAATTTTATGGCGATGTGGACGGAAATTTTTATACTCAAAATGGTGGATATGTCAACAATGTTATCATAAACAAATCTGTTGCCGATAATAGCGGAAGCGCTGCCAAAGCAATTATTCGAGACAGGGAAAATTCAACGGTAACTGATGCTCCTCTCACCAATACAGTCAGTGTTTTTAACTCAGTGGCTATCAAAGGGAATGTCACAATTCAATCCGGAATTCTCTCTGCCGGAGCTACCACGATCAATGTGGCAGGAGACTGGAATAACACGGTTGGTACAACAGGGTTTGTAGAAGGTACAAGTACAGTCGTGTTCGATGGAGCATTGGCTGCGGATGTTCTTTCTGCAGAAACATTCTATAACCTGAACCTGAACAAAACATATTCGTTATTCGATGGGCTGGAACTCTTTTATGATGTCGCTGTCACCAATGATCTTCATATCATTGACGGAAGCCTTGAACTAAATGACCCTTCCAATCTGTATGTTACGGGAAATGTCACCATTAATCTGAATGCAGGTTTGAATGCAAATGATCTCTATGGTCCCGTAGTTTCCGTAGGTAAGAACTGGACAAATTCAAATACTTCTTATACGATTGAATACGGTTTTGATCCGGGATATTATTCCACTGTCATTTTTAACGGAAATGTCGATCAATATCTTTCGACAAATTGTTCTCAGGAGGATTTTAATAACCTGACTATTAATAAAAGCGTTGGAAAATTCAGGTCAAACGCCAACACCCAATCTTATGGGAACGTGCTGATCCAGCAAGGTAACTGGGAAGATAACATAGCAGGGCTGACACACTCAGTTTATCGTAATTTCACAGTTGCGCCTTCGGGAACCTTTATCACTACATTTGTCGGTAATACCGTTGAATTTACGGGCTATGCTAACTCAATTTTGACATACTCCGGAGCCGCCGGGTATTTCCGTCACTTGTTAGTCAGCAAACCAGTGGGGTATTCTGTAACTCAAACAACCGATGTGAGTACACAATTTGGCGGAAACCTGACCATTGCATCCGGGCTATTCAACCTAAACGGAAACTTTCTTTTTATAAGTGGCGATATTGCTGTAAACAACACCGGGACTTTGTCTTTGCCCGCAGCGTCCACCCTGGTGTTAACCGAAGCTAAAAGTATGAATATTAATTCCGGCGGACGTCTTGAAATTACCGGAACAGCAGTGAGCCCGACAATAATCAGAGCAAACCTGTCAACTTCAAGGTATGCGCTCAATGTTAATTCAGGGGCAACCATTGCCGCCGATTATTGTGTTTTTAAGAACATGGGCATAAACGGGGTTTATGTTAGTTCGACAGGTAGTGTTGATCCTGCTCATACCTTTAAGGGATGTACTTTTCAGGATGGCGCTACCGGCGGGAGTTTACTCACAATCAACAATGACCAGGTTATGACAATACGAAATGCTGTATTCCCTGCCAACACATGGAGTGGCAACTGGAATGTTAGCAAAGCGTTGAATTCCGGGTTTGTTTACTTTGTTGATTTTTCCGGAGGATTTTCAGGGGAGGCTTATGATAATGACTATTGGGAGCGTATTATATGGGTGCCAGCTTTAACTGCAACAGCAACGGCTACACCGGGTGCAGTTTGCTCGGGATCAAGCTCCCAACTGAATGTTAATCGAACAGGCGGTCATTCTTCGTTTACATATCTCTGGAGTCCTGCAACAGGATTGTCAAATACAACCATCATCAATCCGGTAGCAAGCCCGTTAGCAACTACCACCTATTATGTAACCGTAACAGATGACCTTGGAACTACCGCAACCAGCAGTATTCTTATTACTGTCAACCCAATAGTTCCTGTAAGCGTAACCATTGCGGCTTCTTCTAATCCTGCGCCTCCTGCTACTTATGTGACCTTTACCGCGACTCCGGTTAACGGAGGCGTATCGCCTGCCTACCAATGGAAGGTTAACGGCGTTAATGTCGGAACTGGTTTATCTACCTACTCTTATTTACCTTCTTACAATGACCATGTGACTTGTGTTTTAACTTCCAATTACTCCTGTGTTTCAGGAAATCCGGCTACTTCAAATACGATCACGATGATGATTGTGCCAACTAATACATCAGTAACAGGTAATGTTCCATCGCCGCTTTCGCTTTGTTTCGACGCAACCAACACGATCACAGTGGCAGGTGGCGGCAGTACATTTGTAGTGGCGAGCGGAGGCAGAGCTGTAATGATAGCAGGCATGAAGATTTCGTACCTTAATGGCGCTACTGTACAGTTGGGCGGTTATATGCATGGCTATATCACAAACACAAATGCTTACTGTGGCAGCCTGCCTCCAACAATGGTTGCCGTTGCAACCGGCGAACCGGAACAGACCTCATCACCCGCATCGCCCAGCTTTAGTATATATCCAAATCCAACAACCGGAAGGTTTACTCTTATTCAAAAAGGCGACCATACCGATGGGATTGTCAGAGTTGAAGTAATTGGCATGCGCGGGGAGCGGTTGCGCTCCGAAATACTTATCAATGAACGTAACCGTGAGTTCAATGTAAGCGACCTTTCTGTCGGCTTGTATTTTGTGAAGGTCGTGAAGGATGATTATTTGGAAACATTCAAACTTATATTGACGAGGTAGCAAGGAGTTTACATTGATATTGCCATTCGGTAAAAACACCGGGATCGCTCATTTTTGAGATTCCGGTGTTTTTTTTTACAAAAGCAGGATAACGTAGTATAATTAATCGGGATTGGCATGATTTTTTTTTGCTGCGTAAAAGGGAATGCCTATCTTTGCAGCCCAATAAATAATTGGAGAGGTGGGTGAGTGGCTGAAACCAACAGTTTGCTAAACTGTCGTACGGGAAACTGTACCGGGGGTTCGAATCCCCCCTTCTCCGCCAGCAACGGGGTATAGCGTAGCACGGTTATCGCGCCTGCTTTGGGAGCAGGAGGTCGCAAGTTCGAATCTTGCTACCCCGACTTAGAGAATCAAGGGTTTTGGAAAATTGTTTCCGAAGCCCTTTTTTCATTTAGCGCTCAATCATTTATACAAATACGCGGGCTTACCTTACTCCGGTTCAATTGCCCGAATTCCCAATTATCATGTAAACAACCGGATAATCATGTATTTTCGTAGCAGTCTCAAAAAAATAAACCTGACAAGTCAAACAGACCTATCAGGTTTATAAGGATAAAACTATTCCCGCAATTAGCTTACGAAATCAGAATCTCCTTTTTCATTTCAATCCTCGCTTCGTCTTTCTTTGGAAGAGCCACTTTCAGAATCCCGTTCTCATAATCAGCCTTGATTTTGTCGAGATCAATAGTCTTAGGCAAAGTGAAAGCCCTGCTGAAAGAACCGTAATAAAACTCTTTCCGAGTGTAATTCTTACCCTCTTCGCGCATCTGATCTTCGAGTTCCGCAGAAATTGTCAGAATGTTGTTTTCCAGGTTAATTTTAAAATCCTCCTTCTTCATGCCTGGCGCTGCAATTTCAAGTTGAAATGAATTACCGTTTTCGATGATGTTGGCTGAAGGATCGCTGAAACGCTTGCCGAAAAAATCACCGAGATCATTGTCAAAAAAGTTGTTCACCATATCCGATAACGGGTTCCGGTGTTGCCATTTAATGAGTGTCATGGTTTATCTCCTTTCTTTTTAATTTATATTTAGGTTTGTTGACTTGGGAAAGTCAAATGTTGTACCAGTCGAAATAAATGTAAAAACATGCCGAATTGGCAGTCGTGTGTCAAATATATATGTCATAATGACAATTATCATATTGCCGGAAGAATAAAATGTCACTTCGGGATACAATAAAAGAAGCGGTATCATCAGGATTTCAATTCCGCAGCTATCTTTTCCTGCACTATCGCAGCGAGCTCCTTTGAGTCCATATCACTGAATGTGGAATAGGGAATGGGTTCAAGGACTTTAGCGTGGATGTTGAAATTTTTATTAATAAGAAACCCTCCTTTGGGGATTGCTTTTGAAGCGCCGATTATTGCAATTGGCAGAATAGGAACCTTGTTTTCAATCGCAAGGTGAAAAGCCCCGGTTCTGAAGGCTTGGATGTTACCATCTTTCGACCGGGTTCCTTCAGGAAATAAAATCACCGAATTCCCATCCCTTAAAGCTTTTGCAGCTTCTGTCATCATCTTTCGCATGCTGCCTGTTTTTCCTCTTTCAAGGGCAATATAACGGTTCAGCCACATATTCCAGCCTATAAACGGAAACGCAAACAGCGATTTTTTTGCAATCCATTTGAAGTGAGTCCAAAGAAGAAAAAGAACAAAAATGTCGGCTCCCGACTGATGATTGGAAACTATGATATAGGTTTCATTGGAATCAATCTTTTCCCGTCCGGTGACTTTGATTCGCCACATCGGATTAATTTTTAAAACGATGTACGACCACAAACAAGTATATTTATGAAGAATGAAAAGCCTCTTGTCGAAGGCTGCCGTGAATAGAAAGATTAGCGCCGATAAGGGGAATAAAATGGCTGAAATTCCGAATAACTCAATCCAGAAATAGAGCGAAGCTATGATCCGGATCAGCTTTCCGCTTGATTGTTCTGATTTCACGGTTGTAGTCATCTCCGGGTAGATTTGAATAAAGCTAATGGTTTCTGATCTTTCCAATCAATAAATTCCAAATCCCTGGTACCAGGGCTTTCAAAAATATGACTCTATCTCGTTTCTATTCTGGGACTTGGGACTTGGGACTTGGAATTTTTTAAACTGTGTTTTTTTACTCCATTTGCAGTGTATATTGTCTCCATTTTAATATTACGCCATTCAAATCGGGTGGATAATCGGAATCAAAGTGGATATATTGTTTCGTTGCAGGATGTATAAACCCCAGTGATTTGGCATGTAACGCCTGTCTCGGTATCATATCGAAACAATTATGCACAAACTGTTTGTATTTGGCGAAGGTGGTTCCTTTCAGAATTGCCGATCCGCCGTAACTCTCATCGTTGAACAAAGGATGCCCAATATGTTTGAAGTGAACCCTTATCTGGTGTGTGCGACCTGTTTCCAGCCTGCATTCAACCAGAGTTACGTATCCGAACCTTTCGATAACCTTATAATGGGTAATAGCAGTCCTGCCGGTTTCATCATCATAAACCGTCTGAATAAGCCGGTTTCTGATATCTCGACCAATGCTTGCATTGATGGTTCCCTCATCTTCGTCAAAATTACCCCAGACCAGCGCAATGTAAGTGCGGGCGATTGAATGGTCAAAAAACTGTTTGGCGATTTTAGTCTGTGCGATCTCGTTTTTGGCTACAAGTAAAATTCCACTGGTATCTTTGTCAATCCTGTGAACAAGATAAGGCTTGATTTCGGCATTTCCCGGATTCGTTTGCCTAAGGTGAAAAAGCAGTGCATTCTGGAGGGTTCCGGTGAAGTTTCCATGTCCGGGATGAACCACCATTCCAGGCGCTTTGTTAACAACGATGATGTCCTCATCCTCATAAACAATGGAAACCGGGATATCTTCGGGATAAATTTCGGTATCACGTGGCGGATAGGCGAGAACAATCGAGATTACATCGAGAGGCCTGACCTTATAATTTGGTTTGATTACAACCCCATTTACGAGAATATTTCCTGCATGGGCTGAATTCTGGATGCGGTTTCTGCTGGCATTTTCAATTTTTGCCATTACGTATTTATCAATCCGCAAAGGGCTTTGACCTTTATCAACGACAAACCGGAAATGTTCAAACAATTCGTTCGAATCATCTGAAATATCTGTTTTTTCATTCAAATTGCCGGATTCCGACTGTATTTGGTCGTTTTTTTCCAATGATGCCGGAATTATTTGAGCCTATTCAAAAAAAACTATTTCTTGTTTTTATACGAAAATTCCCAGCGGTAATAACCTTTATGCTACTTCGCAATAATGACCTTCGTAATGCCAATGCGCATTCCCGAATGATTCTTTACTTCAAGGAAATATATCCCATTGCAAAGGCTGGAAACATCAATAGCGCCAGTAACATCTCCTTTCAGATTAATACGCCCCGTCAAATCCAGAATTGAAAACTGAACGCTGCTTTCGGCACGATTATTTGTTGCATTTCTGATTTTGACTTGCAATGCATTCCCGCTGCATGGATTTGGGTAAACCGACATTCTGACATCACCGGTTATGATATCGTTTGTCCCCAGAGGAATTGGTTTCCCGACAACCGGACGGATCAGGAGAGAACCACTGTAAGCTGAATTAGACCAGATACCATAAGTGTTATAGAATATAGATTGCTGGCTGTTGTTGTACCGGTCGTAGCCAATTGAAAGATTGTCGCCGGTGGTTTGGATACAACCAACATAAAAAGTCCCGGTAATCGCGAGAGGCGGGTATAGATGATAAGTGACAAATTTGTTCAGGCTGTCGGAATAGCGAGGATAAACAAGGTCGGAATAAATCGTGTCACCCGGCTTTCCGGCATTGTCGTTCCATACGCACAAATAGAAAAACCGATCATTGGTTTCACTCAGGGTTTGGTTAAAATAAATTCTGATGGCGCGCAGTGTATCGGGTGAAATATTGAGTTTAAAACTGTATGCAAGTTTAGAACCGGCTGGAGTTAAACCGTAACTGGCTTCGGGCGTTCCATCATCATAAGAATAATAGTTATAAAACCGTTGGATTGTTTGGACTGTATCGCCAAAAGTGGAACCGGGAGTAATATCCTTTACTACATGTTTGATCAGAAAAACCGCACTGTCGGTATTGTTTACAGGAAGAAGAAACGGAAATTCCGGGTGCGCGAATTTCTGATAGGTTACATAAGGACTGAGATTATAGGGTTGAATGTTGTAATTACCGCCGCTATATGATTTTGAAAAAGTTCCACCGGATTGGGTTATAAAATAATTGTAGGCTGACATGTGCGGTATCAGATCGCGGTTCGACATCAAGACGTCAAGAGTGTCACGCAATTCATTGGTAGGATCGTCGCAGTATTGAGGATAGGGCATTGCCGAGTAATTGCGTAACAGGTATGATGGTCTTTGGATAAACCGAAGTTCGGGGAAGACAGTATCATACCCGGTACGCCCAAGGTTTAGGTAAACCTGGTCAATGTTCCATTGGTCGGTATTACTTTGCCAGCTTGGTTCTGCGGAACTTGCGAGACTGACATAATTGTAGAACCGGAACCGGAATTTTTTCGAAAAGAATACTGTATCAGTTATCGGGAGCATAACCCTTGCAAACCATTTATTATTTCGAACATAAAAGGTATCCAGCGACATTCCATTGGAATACCATATCCGTTGCCACAAATCAGGTACTTTAATTATTCCGCCGCCCGGGATGAGGCTATCGTGACCAGGTTTCACAAGGAACTGGAGGATCAACGAATCATTGTACTGAGGCGCCTGACCTCTTCCCTGAGGTTGATAATAGAAGCTCAGGAAAACGGAATCGGCTGGGGTAAGCGCTTTTGGAGCAGGTGAAAAAACCGAATCAAGTCTGATGTACCTCGATGTTAGATGGTCGGCAATAAATATGGCTGGACCTGGAACGGCTTCAGGGTACATTTTACCGGAATCGTTTATTGCATCGAGGGTCATTGCGCCGATATTCACAGGAAAAACCGGATAATCATCATTCTCAAAGGCAAAATGATCAATCCACCTTTGATCTGACGGAAAGACGCCAAGTGATGAAAAATCGTCGAGAAATGGCAAATTCATTGGAATCGTATCAAGTCCTGCTTGTGAATAGCCATCAGGTGTAATTTGATTTTGTTGTTTCAATGCCGCAGCTCTGGCTTGCACCACCGGATTTACAAACAATCCGGTGACAATTTCCTGGGAAAACCCATGAAAGCTAATCGCTATAGTAAAGAAAAGAAGAAAAATATTTCGTATCAGCATATCCCGCCTGTAATTAGTATTATTTTCAAATTTCGCTACATCGTCACCTCGCTATTTCCTCCACCGAATCTGCGGCTGCTTCTGCCGCCTTTGCCCCCATCCCCACAGTTAGCGTAATCACCGATCCTTTGTCAATTGAAGCGCCAGGTCTGATTACCCGTCCTTTAAAAAACTGATTTTGCACAGCATCCTCATCAAATGATCTGATGTATTGTAACTTTCCAAGTTTCAATCCTGCTGATTCAATCATACTTTGCGCCTGGCGAAGCGTAAGATCGCGCAGGTCGGGCATAGTTGTTTTTTCCGGGACAAAAGAGGTTATTGTCAGATAGATCGTCCTGTCCTTTTTTACCTTGGAACCGGGAAAAGGATCCTGAGTGAGAACTGAACCTTTTGGTTTATCGGGATCGAAAAGGGAGTCAATAACTGTAAACTTGTAAAAGATAAAATCCGGATTGTCTTTGGTGTTTTGAAGATCCAGCCCCCTGAAATCGGGAACGATCAGATAATCATTATGATGAGTATAAAATGCCAGAGACTGAAGGGTGATCCATACAATTACGGCAAAAATCCCGGTTGCCAGCAGGAGATGTTTGAGAAATTTTTTTGAAAAGAGGAACCGTAAGAAATTCATCCGCCACTTTATCTGAATAACCCGAAAATCGTTGTTTTATTGTATCTTCCAATGAAGCCACAAACTTACGGAAAAAATGAATTTTGCACAAGGAAGGTTCATTTTATGCTATTTTTGCCGGTTAAAATCATAACGATGTTGAATATTGCTATCATAGCCGGCGGAGATTCCGGCGAATACAGTATTTCTGTTAAAAGCGGCAAACAGGTTGAATTGAATATTGACCGGTCAAAGTATCGGCCTTTTCTTATCCTTATCAGAGGAAAGAACTGGAATTACCGGATAGAAAAGAAATTATTTCCCGTTGATAAAAATGATTTCAGCCTGACTATCGGGACAAAGAAAATCCGGTTTGACGCGATTTTTAATGCAATTCACGGAACTCCCGGCGAAAACGGGAAACTCCAGGGATATTTTGATATCCTTGGAATTCCTTATACTTCTTGTGATGTTACAACCTCTGCCCTTACTTTTAACAAAAGCTTTTGCAAGGATGTGGTAGCGAAGTATGGCGTTAAAACAGCAAAATCAATGCACTTGATAAAAGGAACCGACTTCAGTTCAGGAGAAATCCTGGAAAATTTATCGTTGCCCGTTTTTGTTAAACCCAACAACGGCGGTTCCAGCGTTGGCATGTCGAAAGTGAACCATTCCAACGAACTTGAAGATGCTTTATCTCTGGCCTTTCGCGAAGATAATGAAATCCTGGTGGAAGAATTTGTTAAAGGTCGGGAGCTCACGTGTGGGATAATCCGCGCCGCTGGAAAAATTGTTGCCTTTCCTGTAACAGAGATTATCCCCAAAAAGGAGTACTTCGACTATGAAGCTAAGTATAAAAAAGGAATGGCTGATGAAGTTGTTCCGGCGCAAATCCCGACGCCGGTATCAAAAGAATGTCAGGAAATTTCCACTATGCTTTATCGAAAACTAAACTGTAAAGGGGTAGTGCGGTTTGATTATATCTATACTGGTCAGGATTTTTATTTCCTCGAAGTAAATACCGTTCCCGGTCTCACCAAAGCAAGCATCGTCCCAAATATGGCAAAAGCTCATGGCTGGAGTTTTACCGAACTCATCAGCTTGATGATAGATGAGGAATTATAAATAGCAAATTTAGATTTTATTGCACTTTTTCGGTACTCTTTACCCATCGTTTTACGCTTAGGGCGCTTACTACCGCCCCTCGTTCCTTGTTTCTCAAAGTTTTCCATAAAACAGATCCCGCTGCGCAAAAGCATGTTCGTGTTCAAGGAGCCATTTCTTTCTTTTCAACCCACCGCGGTAGCCCACAAGTCGTCCGTTGTACCCAATCACACGATGGCAGGGAACGATAATTGAAATTGGATTGTGGCTGTTTGCTCCTCCCACTGCGCGGAATGCATTGATATTTCCAATCCTTTGCGCTAATTCGATATAGGAAATTGTTAATCCAAATGGAATTTGAATAAGTTCGTTCCATACCCTGAGCTGAAAGGCGGATCCTTTCAAATCGAGTTTGAGATCAAAGGAACGAAGCTTACCGTGAAAATAATCTTCGAGTTGATTCACACACGGACGCAAAGCAGAAGGCACATTTTGAGGTCTGACCCTGAAATCAAGGAAAGCCAGGGTACGAATTCCATTCGCTGAGCCAGTGACCTCGATATAGCCTATCGGAGTTTTAAGAAAGGCTCTTTGCATCGGGTGCATGTCATGGAGTTTTGGGTTTCCGGCTTTGCCATGCTAAAAAAAGCATTATGCTACCGAAAATCAACATACCCAACCCCGACCAGAGGTTGATGTTGATGCCGAGAGACCGGCTGTATAATGCTGTGTCGCCGCTGGTAACAGCTCCGAAAATGGTTAGCAGGAATCCGAGGATGAAGAACATCAGCCCGATTGGAAATTTTATATCTATGCCCATGGTAGTTGGTAAGTTGGTAAGTTGGTAAGTTGGTGAGTTGGTAAGTTGGTAAGTTGGTAAGTTGGTAAGTTGGTAAGTTGGTAAGTTGGT